>CAZFBZ010000017.1:0-26824 GCA_964517345.1 uncultured Candidatus Peribacteria bacterium
GCCATAATCACCGCCTTTTTCCTCTGGAAAAAGACGGGCGTGCTATGGGAGGGCAAGCGGCTTCCTATCCAACCTGCCGGGGGTTCGAATCCCCCCACGTCCATTTCGGCCCCAGCTCACCGCTGGGGTCGTCTTTCATGTAGGCTGGGGAACATGGCTGACACCGCACTCATCACCGGCGCATCAGGAGGACTCGGCGGGGAATTCGCCGAGCTCTTCGCCGCCGACGGCTACGACCTGGTCCTCACTGCGCGCAGTGTCGACAAACTGGAGACGCTGAAGAAAGACATCGAAGCGAAGCATCGGGTGCGTGTCACGGTTCTGCCTGCTGATCTCTCGCGCATCGGCGCTCCGGCTTCTCTCGTCGAGGAACTGGCCAGGCACGGTCTGACAGTCGATATCCTCGTGAACAACGCCGGTTTCGGCGCGTATGGTTTCTTCCATCAGACGGACTACAAAGAGGAGCGCGATCTGCTGCAGGTGAACGTCGCAGCGCTCACGGAACTCACCAAGCTTCTCGTACCAGCGATGGTCAAACAGGGGAGGGGACGCATCCTCAACGTGGCCTCGGTTGCCGCGTTCCCGCCCGGCCCGCTCATGGCGGTGTACTACGCGTCCAAAGCGTATGTCCTCTCGCTCTCCGTGGCGCTCGCCAACGAACTCGCTGTCACGGGCGTCACCGTCACGTGCCTGTGTCCGGGTCCGACGAAGACCGGCTTCGCCACCGGCGCGCACATGGGCAAATCCAAACTCTTCCGCGGACGCCTGCTGGATCCGCGCCGCGTCGCGCGCGACGGATACCGGGGCTGCATGCGCGGCACGCAGATCGTCATCCCCGGGTGGTGGCACAAACTGATGGCGTTCGGCACGCGGATCGTTTCCCGGCCCTTTGCGGCATCGGTCGCGCGGCGTGCGCAGAACCCCGCATAATCCGAAAAAAGGTTCAAACGCACCTTGGCTGGGGGGTTGGTTTTTCCGATGCTCTCTCTTCTTACTTCTCCCGGACGCTCTCCATCGCGTGGCGCTGGATCGTGCGCCAGTCGAACGGGAACTTGTGCGTCTCGCAGGCGCGCACCAGTGCGGCGAAGCATTGCCATTTGCCGACGGGTCCGTAGATGAACGCGTTGCCGGTCTCCTGCACCGGATCGTAATCCTCCAGCAGCTCGTGCGCGGGGGAGACGGGAATGACGCCGTACTGCAGGCACTGGGTGATCTCCTTTGCCGGCAGGTCAGTGCTCAGGAAGAGTGCCATGTCCGAGGCGGCGTACATCGTCTGCACGTCTTCATCTTTATCGGTCACGATGTGGAGACGATGACGGTTCTCCTTGGCGAGCTTGGTGAAGAGCGCGCCATACGAGGAGGAGCCGCGTCCGAGGACGAGCACTTCCACGGGGAGCGAGAGGATACCGGGGAGTACGTCCTGGAGGAGCGCACCTCCGAGGGCGTCCGTCATGCCGGCCGGAAAACACAACACCGGACGCTTCGGCTCACTCGGCCAGCCGAGCGATTCCTGGAGCGCGGTTTTGTTCTGCACTTTCTGATCCAGCGAACCAACGCCGTACTTGCGCGCGATGGAGCCGGAGGCGGAGGGAGTGGGCATGGGTGTGTATGTCCGAAATCCTTATAGTATAGCGGAAAACCCCCAATGACGGAACGCCTGATATCTTGACGGAATCACAGGGTATTTCGGAGTATATTTCGCCTCGAATAGGACGCTTCTCCGCCCACGCGGATGATGTCCATAGCCGGATTTACAGGGGCGTCAAAAAAGGTCAATTCGAGCTTCGGCGGATTCCGCATGCGTCTTTGTGGATGCTTTTCGCCATGAGAGGCGAGAGCTTCACATTGTGGCCGGACGCCGCCTCGTGCAGGCTACGGACTATGGAGCATCTGGTCCTCGTCGACGGCCATCACCTCATGTACCGGGCCTATTATGCGATCCCCAAAACGCTCCGGACGGCCGCCGGGGAACAGACCAATGCGGTCTACGGAGTGGCAGCGATGCTCCTGACGCTCCTGCGGGTCGAGCAGCCGGACCGCCTTCTGTTCTGCTTTGACGAGGGCGAAGACACCTTCCGTCACCAGGAAAATGCCACCTATAAGGAGGGCCGCGCGGAGACGCCGGACGACTTTTATACGCAGATCCCGCGCATCATGGAGTTGTTGGACACATTCCCGATCCTGCGCGTTTCGGACGCCGGATTCGAGGCCGATGACCTGCTGTGTACCTATGCCAGAGCAGGAGAGAAAGAGGGGATGAAAGTGACCATCGTCACGGGTGACCGTGATGCCTTCCAGCTTGCCTCCGAGACGATCAAGATCGCCATTCCCCACAAGGGATACCAGCAGCCCGAGTACCTGGGACCGCAGGAGATTCTGGCGAAGTACGGCATCCGCCCCGACCAGGTTCCTTCCTATAAAGGACTCTGCGGTGACGCCTCCGACAACCTCCCGGGCGTCAAAGGCATCGGGCCCAAGGGTGCCGCAGCGCTGCTCCAGCAGTACGACACGCTCCAGGGTATCTACGAGCACTTAGACGAGATCAAGCCGACCGTCCGTGCCAAGCTGGAGCACGATAAAGATCAGGCGTTCTTCTGCGAACATATGGCGCAGCTCATCTGCGATGTGAAGATGGATTACCCGCTCTCCGCGCTCGCGCTCAAGGACCTCCGTGCGGAGGCAGTTACAACGTTCTTCCGCGACATGGAATTCGGATCGCTGCTCTCGCGTCTCAACTCGCTCCTCAAACTCCCATACGGTCAGACACATTTCCACGGAGGAGCTGCCACGGCACCCGCGAAGAAAACCACACAAACATCCTCTGAATCGCAGCTCACATTGTTCTGAGCTTCCGTCAGGACTCTGCGCGTCATCGCGCGTCCTGCGTCGTTGCGTGATTTCTGTGCGATGTTCCTGTCACGGATGGGCTCCTAAAAATGCGCACAAAGTGTGTTCAGCGCATTTTGGGTCAAAATCAGATTGATCAAACTATTTATAACATCCCTGACTGAAGCCAAAAATTCTGGGTACATTTTCTGATCAAACATCAGCGTAACGACTACCTTTCGTATACAGAAGCCGCTTGCACGGCTCTGACACGCCAGATTAGACTCGCCTTTGTTTTCACTTCGCGGGTGTTCCGTCCGGAACGAGCCCGTCGTCGCCTTTCCCAGTCCCTCTCATGCCCAAGGAACGAGTCGTCGCCAGCCTGGATATCGGCAGCGCAAAAATCCGTACCGTCATCGCCGTCGTCGACGGCGCCGGAGACGAGCATCGCACGCCGAACATCATCGGTGTCGGCCTCTCGCCGTCCCTCGGTATGCGCAAGGGCCACGTCATCGATGTGGAGGAGCTCATTCACAACATCATCTCGTCCCTGGAGGACGCCGAGCGCATGGCCGGCGTGCCCGTGAATCACGTGTTCGTCGGCATGAGCGGTTCGCACATCGAGGCGTTCGACAGCCGCGGCGTCATCGCCATCTCGGGCTCCGAGATCACGGTCGAGGACATCGGCCGCGTCCTCGAGGCAGCCCAGGCGGTGAGCATCCCCCAGAACCGCCGCATCCTGCACATCGAACCCAAGGCCTACGCGGTCGACGAGCAGCGCGGCATCAAGAACCCCCTCGGCATGACTGGCATCCGGCTGGAGGTCGAGGCGCACATCATCACGGGTCATATCCAGCATGTGAAGAACCTGGAGAAGTGCATCGATCAGGCCGGCGTGGACATCGACGCCCTCGTGCCCGCGACGATCGCGGCAGGGGAGGCGACCCTCACCAAGCGTCAGAAGGAACTCGGCGTCGTCACGATCGACATCGGAGCCGGGTGCACGTCCATCGCCGTGTTCGAGGAGGGCACCATCCTGCATTCCGTCTGCCTCCCGATCGGCGGCGAGAGCGTGACGAGCGATGTTGCCATCGGCCTGCGCACCTCCATCGACACCGCGGAGAAGATCAAGATCGAGTACGGCTCGGTCCTCCCGGCCGAGATGAACGAGCGCGAGATGATCGACCTGTCGTCGGTCAGCAAGGTTGATACGCAGACCGTCAGCAAGAAATACATGGCCGAGATCATGCAGGCCCGCTACTACGAGATCTTCTCCCTGATCAAAGCCGAGCTGCAGCGCATCGGCCGCAGCGGCATGCTCCCGGCGGGAGCGGTTCTCACGGGCGGCGCCGCCAAGGCTCCGGGCGTGCTGGACCTCGCCCGCGATGTCCTCGGACTCCCGGTCCAGATGGGCTTCCCCGTCGACATCGGCGGTGTGATCGAGAAGGTCGACGACCCCGCCTACGCCACGGCACTCGGCACCCTCGTCTGGGGTATGCGCGAGGACGAGCATTCCTACGGCGGCCGCAATCCGTTCGAGATGAAGCGCGCCGTGAAGCAGGTCAGCTCCTGGCTCAAGTCCCTCTTCCCCTGAAAAGTTCTACACCTTATCTATAGCTTTTTTCCTCCGCCCCTTTCCCTCCGTTCCCATGTCCGACACGTTCCGCTCCCTCTTCTCCGGCTCCAAGTCCTCCGCCGGTTCCAGCTCCGCCGGGTCCTCCGGTTCGGGCCAGAAGCAGGATGACACCAGCGCTTTCGCCTCCCGCGAAGTGCGTCCCGATATGCTCCCCGGCGCGGTCATCCGTGTCCTCGGTGCGGGCGGTGCGGGTAACAATGCCATCGCCAGGATGATCCACGAGAAGCTCCACGGCGTGGAGTTCATCGCGGTGAACACGGACTCGCAGGCGCTCTACCACAACGCGGCTCCCAAGAAGATCACGATCGGCCGCGGCACGACCCGCGGACTCGGCGCCGGCGCCAACCCGGATATCGGCAAGAAGGCCGCTGAAGAGGCTCTGGAGGAGATCAAGGCCGCGCTGGAGGGCACGGACATGCTCTTCATCACTGCTGGTCTGGGAGGCGGCACGGGCACGGGCAGTGCCCCGGTCATCGCCGAGGCCGCCCGCAGCATGGGCATCCTGACGGTCGCCGTCGTCACCAAGCCGTTCAGCTTCGAGGGCTTCAAGCGCAAGAAGCAGGCCGAGGAGGCGCTTGAGTCGCTGAAGGGCAAGGTCGACACGCTCATCACGATCCCGAACGACAAGATCCTCTCGCTCATCGACAAGACCACCCCGCTCACCGAGGCCTTCCAGGTGGTCGATGAAGTGCTGAAGCACGCCATCGAGGGCATCTCCAGCCTCATCACGGTCCACGGTCTTGTGAACGTCGACTTCGCCGACGTGAAGACGATCATGCAGGACGCCGGTACCGCCCTCATGGGCATCGGCTACGGCACCGGCGACAGCCGCGCCGCCGAGGCCGCACGCGCAGCCATCGACAGCCCGCTCCTCGAGACGAGCATCCACGGCGCGCAGGGCATCCTGTTCAACATCACCGGTGGCACGGACCTCTCCATGTTCGAGGTCGACGAAGCCGCCCGCATCATCACCGAGGCATCCGCTCCGGAGGCCAACATCATCTTCGGCGCTGTCATCGACGACGCGTACACGGGTCAGGTGAAGGTGACGGTCATCGCCACGGGCTTCGTGGAGAAGGACATGGGTCCGATGCAGGCCATGGGCACCCCGGCGCAGCGCATCCTGCAGAGCAACTTCAGCCGTTCGCAGGCCCCGGCCGTTTCCAAGCAGCAGGACTCGCGCCTCCTCAGCAACACCAGCCAGCCCGAGATGAAGTCCACGGCCATGGACCTCAACGTGGAAGAGCTCGAAGTCCCGGCTTTCATGCGCAAGCCCCTCAGCAAGTAATCCTCAAGTTCTTTCGGACGTCCGGAGACCGCGCCAAGGGGGCGCGGTTTTCGGTTATTTTTGTCGTGGTTCGACTACGCTCACCATGACAAAAATATGTCATCCTGAGCGTAGTCGAAGGATGCTTTGCTCACGCATGTGTCCCCGTGCTTCCGAACCCTCCCCGGGCCTCTTTGCCGTGGCCGTCGACTTCGTCCCACTGCGCGATATCTACCTTCACAAACAGCCCCTGGGCGATGCGCTCGCCGCGTTCCACGGTTACCGGCTTGTCGGTGATGTTCTTCACCTGCACCAGCACCTCGTCGCCATGGCCGTGGTAATCCTGGTCGATCACGCCCACCGAGTGCGGGCAGATCAGGCCTTTTTTGCGGGGCAGCGAGGAGCGCGGAACGATGAGCAGCGCGTAGCCCGCGGGCACTTTGATGATTACGTTGCCGGGCACCAGGGCAATCTCGCCGGGGGCGATGACCGTCGTCTCGCGCGTCACCAGGTCGAAGCCGACCGCGCCCGCGGAGGCGTAGGCGGGGAGGGGGAGCGTGGCATCGACGCGCTGAATAGAGACCTTCATGCCCTCAGCATGCCGGGCCGTTCACTCCATGGCAATCTCAGTGGCCGTGGCCCCCTCCATGCCCGTGGTCGTCACCCGTGTGCACGTCCGCCTGATCGCGGGCATCCAGCGCTTCGCGGACCTTGCGTACCGTCATCTGGCCGGCGCTGCCGCCTTCGTCGTACAGCACCTTGCCGTGAGCGCCCGTGCCGTATTCCTTCAGGACTTCCTTGAAGGGATTCATATCCGCAGCGACCGCGCCCTCCAGCGCGCGGAGGAGGATCGGCATTGCGGCGAAGACGCGTGCGGCGACGTTCGCGGGATTCCGCTGCAGACCGGGCTGGGGCAGCATCTGGGCCAGGGTAATGACAGGCGGGCCAGCCAGCGCTGCCCGCAGATCGGCGTTCCCGTCGATTTGCGTGCGGTACTTGTTGATGACATCCATGACCAGCTTGTTGAGCTGGGCGCGGTATTCGCGGACGGTGTGTACGCCGTCGCTGGACGGAGCCTGCGTGTCGTACATGAAGTCGCCGAGGATCGGACGGGTGTCGCGGTCCTGACCGTTGCGCGTGACGATGTTGTCGAAGTCGATGTACGACACGAGGTTCTGCACGAACTTGCGCGCGTCGACCTTGGTGAAGCGCTCCTTGCCGTCCTCGTCCATTTTGGCGAGCAGACCGGCGACCTTCAGGCTGGAGCTGTCTCCGGCGTAGAGGTTCTTGAGCGCTTCCGGCGACATTTTCTGGCGCGAACCGCTGATGACGTCGAGCATGTTGCGGCGGGCCTGGATATCCAGCTGCGGGACGAAGAACGGCACGTCTTCGTGGTCGATGTTCTCGGCTCCGGTGCGGGAGGTGCCCTTGCTGATACGCATGCGGACGCTCTCCTCGCGGGCGACCTCCAGGTGGAGCCAGAGCGTGGTCTTCACGCCCGGGCGGTAGGTGTCGTGGCCGTGATCGCGTTCCGTGAGGCGTTTGGCGAGGGCGCGGACCTCGGCCAGCGAGTTGTTCTTCTTGTAGAAGTAATCGATGAACGGGAACTGGTTGAGGATTCCGCCCTTCTCACCGGCGAGGGCGCGCAGGCGGTCGATGCTGAGGATGCCCGAGGCGACGCCGCGCACGAGGTAGTACATCTTGCCCTCCATGGTCATCTTTCCGTTGCGGATGGCGTAGTCGATGATCTCCTCGTAGAAGTGTGGCTTCACGTCCTCCGGGGGGTTGTGGGGGTGCTGTTCAATCAGGCGGAGCTGCTTGGAGAGCTCGTTCTCGGCGCCGCCGGCGACGTTCATCAGCTGGTCGACGCTGGTGGTGAAGCCCTTCTTGCCGCTGTCGGTCGAGCTGTCGTTGTGCGTGCGCCAGTGGTAGTAGAGCTCCTTGTCCTTCCAGATGTCGCTGACCATCTTGCGCAGCCATGTGTCGCGCAACACGTCATCGCGCTTGCAGGGCTCGATTGGCATCTTGTATTTGCCGCCCGGCAGCGCGTTGAGCGTCTCCCAGACGTGCGAATCGTTCCAGTCCATTTCGCCGCGTTCGGTGAGGAGCGTGATGATGCCGCGCACGGCGTCCTTGTTGCGGGTGCCGTGGAGGAAGTGCAGCAGTTCGTGCGTGTCGAGGTTCTTCATGCCGTCCTTCCACTTGTCGGCCGCCTCCACTTCGGCACCCGAATAGCGGCGTTCGTGGTACGCGTTGAGGCCGCGCGTGTAGGCGCCCAGCACGCCCGGGAGCGGAAGGCCGGAGAGGCCCTTGGTGATGACGCCGCCCACCTCCTTGAGCGTGCGGTCCTGGCGGCGCTTGTGGATGCTCTTGATGTCCTCGAGGGTGTCGTTCCAGAGCTTCACCACGTCGTTGATACTCACGAATTTGATGCCCTGGAGCAGCGCGCCGAGGCCGGTGACGGCCTTGGGCTTGGCGCCCGTGGTGTCGAGCTTGGCGGCATCGACTTCGCGGACCTTATCGACCATTTCTTTCTTGGTGAATTCCTGCAATTCCGACGCGAGGCGCTGGAATTTGCCGTTCTCTTCCGGGGTGGCGCCGTGGGGGCCTGCACCGACGAAGATCTTCTTGAACTCGTCGTGCGAGGCGGTGGCTTCGTCGACCAGTACCTGCAGCTTGTTGGTCACCTCGGGCATCTCGGCGGCGTAGGCCTTGATGAAGGTCTTGGTGGTGTAGATGTTGCGCTCGATTTCCGTGAGCGTCTGCTTCATGTCGAAGCCGTCGCTTGCCGCGTCGCTGCGCTCTTCGTGTGCTTCATCGTGGTCGTCGGCGTGCGTGGTGTAGCGCTGAGCTCCCTTGCGCGGGCGGGTCTTGCGGCCCTCGCGCGGCACGTCTTCGCCGTCGGCGACATCCACTTCCGGCTCGGACACAGCACGCTGGCCGCCTTCGCGGTCGAGAATGCGGAAGAGTTCCAGTTCGGTGGCGTTATTGAAGCGCGGGGAGTTCACCGGCCTGCCCTCGCGCATCCAGTCGGCGTGACGATTGAGCAGTTCGTCATTCATGGCATCCACATCGAGCTCTTTGCCGCCTCTCTTGGCGCGCAGGCCCCCGCGGGCAGAGAACCGCTGTTCCTTTCCGGCGGGCGCGGCGTCCCTCACGTAGGGGCGATACTGGTCCATTTCATCCTGCAGATCCACGAGGAGCGCGGGGAAGGTCCGGCCGGATTCGCCCGTCATTTCGCGCCGGGACTCATGGAATTCTGCGAGGCGGAAGGGGAGCACGCCGGATTCCTCCAGGGCGTGGAGGATGAGGTGGCCGGTCTCGTGCTTGATGAGGAATTCGCGGTGGGCGCCCTGGCGGTTCTCGCGGAAGGCCGTGTTGATGACGATCTCGCCCGTCGAGCGATCGTAGCGCGCATCCCACTGTTCGCCCTGGGCGTTCTCCTCGCGGACGCGGACCGACCGTACTTTGTCATAGAAGGCGCGGAGGCTGCGCACGTCATCGCGGACGGCGAGCAGCGATGTCAGCGTATTGTCGTCGGTCCTGCCCTGGCTGCTGCGCAGTGTGATCAGCGCAGCGCGCTCGCGGTCACGCAGGATGCCCGGCAGGGGAACGACGCCGGAATTGCAGACCTCATGGGTGAAGGGCTCGCGCAGGCCGCGCTTGGGCAGGTTATCCGGATCGTCCGTCGGCTGTCCTGACGCCGCAGGCGCGATGGCATCCAGCACACTGCGCAGTTCGTTGCGGGTTTCGTCGCGGATGCGGTCGATGCGTCCTTCGGGCGTCTCGCTGCTGCGCTTCTCCTGTTCGGTGCGCCGCTTCAGCTCTGTCCGCTGCTGCTCGCTGAGCGCGAGCAGAGACGGGTTCTCCAGCATACCGAGGAATGTGTCGATCTTCTGGCGTTCCTCGTCCGTCAGGGTCAAGGGCGTCACCACGCCCGACTCGTCGAGCGGGGGGAGGACGCGGTTGTCTTTGCCGCGGCCTTCGCGCAATTGGCGGATGCTGTCTTCGTCGCTGCCGTACTGGCCGACGACCTCCATGATCTCGGTCATGCGTTCCACGGTCGGTCCGTCGATGTGCGCCTGGTGCGTGGCGGTGAGCGTGCGGATACGGTTGGCGGTCTGGAAGGCCCACGTCTCCGCGTCCTGCTGGCGTTCCCGGGCCTCTGCGGCGATCGCTTCAGTGGTGTCGTCCTCTCCCAGTTCGCGCAGACGCTCGATGGCCTCGCGGCTGTAGGCGATGAATTCTGCAGAGTCCGGGGCGGGAGACTGGCCGATGCCGCGCCGCGCCAGCACCTCGTTTACCGACGGGTCGCGCTGGTACCGGCGGAGATCCTCGCGGATTCCACCGAAGCGCAGTTCCGCGATCTGCATGAAGCTGTATCCGCGCAGGGCGAGCGTCGCGCGCTCGATGTGTCCGAGCAGCCGGCCGTAACGCGGATCCCCGAGGCGCTGGCGAACGACGGCGTTGTTTTCCAACAGCTTGCTCATGCCGAGCGGGTTGCAGCAGACCTGCATCATGTCCACGACGTCGGCCTGCTGCATGCCGGCTTCGCGCGCCCAGCGCTGGATATCCGCGGGCGGGATCACGAGGGCCTCGGCGGTCTTGCGGAGCTCCAGTGCGGCCTGGCGCTCGGCGCGTTCGCGGATCTGCAGATCCAGGGCGCTGCGCAGTGACTGCGACTGCGCCTCCAGCGTGGGCACAGTGACGCGTCCGACGCGCTCGCGCTGCACGTCGGCCTGAATGCTCAGGACGAAGCGGCGGCATAACTGGCGCAGTTCACCGGTGCGTTCGCGGGGCAGCAGGCGCGCTTCGCCGGCAGCCTCGCGGGTCCGGTCGATGCGGTCGATGTATTGCGCAAAAACCTCCGGGGCTTCGGCTTCGATTTCGCGGTACAGCTGCTGCTGGAGGTCCTCGCGGCTCTCGTCCGCGGCATCCAGCATCTTCTCGATCTTCACGCGCAGCTGAGGAGCGGCGCTGTTCAGCGTGCGCTCAGCCTCGCGGAAACGGTCTGCGGCGGCTTCCAGATCCATCACGGCGCGCAGGAGCACCTCAGGTTCGCGGAGCAGCGCCTCGGCGGCCTCCCGGCGTTCGCCTTCGTCGCGCGCCTTGGTCAGACGGTTCTGGGTCTGTTCCAGACGGGACGGACCGCGCACGTTGCTACGCCGGTCGGGGAGTTCCATGTCCCGGAGAATCTGCTGGGTCTCAATCGAATTCGCGGTCTCCGAGAGCGACAGTCCCGAGACGGAAAGCAGGCTGCCACGAATGGCAGAAACATTGCCGCCGATTTCGCTCTCACGCGCATCAGAACGCTTATCGATATTCTCGCGGCCCTGTTCGGGGCGGCTGCTGCTGGCGCCCTGGTCTTTTTTCTTTGTAAAATAGAGCTCCCGCTGCTCCCGGAGGGGAGAGTGGTGGGAGGCAAAGCGGGCAGTGGTCAGATTGCCCAGCATGTCAAAGTTTACAGAGGCGAATAATACGGTCAATGAGGCGCTCACGCTGATCCGACCGCTGCTGCAGGAAGTGGCTCAGGATAGCGCTGATCGCGTTGGGGTCGATGTCGGCGGTCTGCACGATGTAGTCCCTCTTGATGACGCCGCGGTTCGATCGGATGTGCAGCTCCGTCCAGCCCGGCGTGTGGATCATCCAAAATCCACTGCAGTCGCCCCAGCTCACGAACGTCCCGTTGAACAGGAAGCCCTTGTCCTGAATTGCGATGGTGGCCATCGTGGCCGGCGCGCGGCGCACCAGGAAGTACGTTCCTCCAAGCAGCAGGGTCAGGACGGTCAGCGTCCAATCGGCGGACACGATGCCGTATGCAGCGAACGCGAGAACCAGCATCGAACCCATCAGATACCAGCGCGGCGAGCGGTCATGCTCCGGCGTGCTGTGTGCGGTCCACTCCAGAATCGTTCCGCTGAGCGGGGCGTTCTTTTCGGTGGTCGGAGCGGCCTCAACCGGAGGCGTGTTTGTGTCCATGTGTGTAGGTGTGTAAATCGTTCTATTCTAGCGGAAAAACCCGAATCCAGACAGTGGTGGAAACTTGCGTAAATACCGGGGTAGTATCTGATGCTATTTCATGGATGCTCGTGCTGTGTGGCTGCTTTGAGGAAAGCAAAAGCGCACGGGCGGTTCTCCTGGTTGTTTTTCGCTGAAAGACAAGAAAAACAACAGGAAACGTGACGGACACGTTGATTACCGGCGAAATGTATATAGAATTTGTCAATGAACGAGCGGAGCGACAGTACGGAAACAAGGCATGAGGGTCGCAAGGACGGTTCCAAAGCGCCAGCCAGAGGGCAACCGGTTCTTTCGGAGATGATGGACCGCATCCGTATGCTTGCCGACGGGGTGTCGGGCTGCGGTCTGACGATCCAAAATCACTATCAGATTCAGGTCGGAGTGGACACCGAGACGCCGCATGGCGCGGAGGTGCTGGGCCGTATTGTCGATGACGCGACTGGCCGCCGGGTCTCGCCCGCGGAATTTCTTCCGGTGCTCACCGAAATGCCGGAGAGGATGATGACGTGGACGCGTGCGGCGATGAACCAGGCGCTGGATGATCTGCCTTGGCTGCGACAGGCGTCCGGTTTCGGGGATTTCAGCGTGTCCATCAACGTGCCGCCGTCGCTTGTCGCCGAAGGCCTGCTTGATGCAGTTCGCCATGCCCTTCGGGAGCGCCCGCATCTGGGGTCCGGGGCGCTCGGAATTGAGCTGACGGAAGAAGGACGCCTGCAGAGGGAGACGCTCTTCGTGCGTGCGCTGGAAGACCTGCGCGCCAGCGGCGCGCGGATCGCGCTCGATGACGTGGGAGCCATGAAAGGCAATTTCCGTCTGGATCGTCTGGACGTCCTCCTTGCCACCTTCCGGATGATCAGCGAATTCAAACTCGACCGGTGTCTGCTGTCGTCGCCGCATCTGCGCACCGTCATCGGCCGTCTGTTCGATGAAGGCAAGAATGTCGTTATCGAGGGCGTGGAGGGCCGCCGGCAGATGGATTTCCTGCGCGAATACACAGTCCGTCCGGACGGAAATCCCGATCAGGCGCTTATTCAGGGATATCTGTTTCATCAGCCACAAAACGTCGCTGGCGTCGCAGACTGGCTACGGGCGAGGGGCGAGGATCCGGCGGCAGCAAAGACGATGGCCTGACACTCACCGTGTCTGGAGCCTTGCACGCAGCGTTTCCGTGTCGACGACGCGATCGTACCGGCGGCCCTGGAAGAGCAGCGTCGGAATCTTGATCGTGCGGATGCGGTCCTCCACGATTGCCCGCTGTTCGTCGAGGCTGCGCCGCACGTCATCGGATGCGGCGAGGGTGACTATGCGACCGATCTCTTCCGGGTCATAGCCCATGCCCCGGAGCATCTCGCGGAGCGCGCGTTCCGCGTCAGTCTTGGTCATACCGACATTGAACAGCGTCTGGATGTCCGTCTCTGTGCCCTCCGGTTCGGCGAATATCCTGCTCAGTAGCTGCCAATCAGGCGGCGGAGACGCCTCGCCGCCGCGCAGCGGCACCCGCTTCGTCGCTTCGATGTAGCCGGCGATCAGCCGGGAATGGGGGAACTTGTACCCGCCCGTAGAGGTCGTGGGGATCGGATAGAGCAGGTAGGACACGTTGGCTCCGGCCATCACTCCGGCCTCTTTCATGTTCTTCGTCAGCTTCTTGCAGAACTTGCAGCCGGGGTCGATCACCTCAAGCGCGTAGGGTTTGGTCTCGTCCCGCGGTTCGTAAAACGTGGCCGTCGGTCCCAGGTAATCGCGCGGCTGCCATTCCTTCAGCCGGTCCGGGATGCGCGAGACGGTTTCCGCGAACCGCACGAAAGGTCCTGCGGCCCATTCCGCGAGACGGCCTTCGCCGAGTGCCTGTCCGAGTCCCAGAGACGCCTGGTCGACGCCGCACGCCTCACCGGAGAGCGAGCAGGATTCGGCGCTTGCCGGGTTGCACGTGTCGTACACCCACAGGTTCAGTCCGGCGTTCGCCACATACAGCAGGCTCCAGATGCTCAGCGCGACGAACGCGAAGGAGAGCCAGTCGATCCACTTGTTGAGGAAGCGGGCGAGGCGCGGATGCGTGAAAACGAGCTTCCCGACCAGTTTGCCCTTCATCTCCTCGCTGAAGCTGATATCGCACGGGCGCAGTGTCAGGCGTCGCAGCACGCAGTGCCACGCTTTCGCCGCGAGCGGACGGTACGACGCCGAGAACACGGCGAGGACGGCGAAGACGATGAAGGCGGCAATGCAGAACATCAGAGGGTGGCGAGAATTTTCCCCAGTGCGGTGAGGAACATCGTGACGTGATCGGGGGTGTTGTAGAGGCCGAGGGAGACCCGCAGCAGTGGCGGAAGTCCACGCTGGTGCTGCAGGTAGCTGTGGCAGCAGAAGTAGCCGCTCCGGCACATGATTTCCTGCTCGGAAAGATAGAGTGCGATCTGGTGCGCATCAATGCCATCTACGTGGAAGCTGACGATGGGTCCGGCCTCGCGGTTTAGCAGCTGCACGCGCGGATGCGCGCGGAGGCCGTTCCAGAGCAGCTCCGCCATCTCGCGTTCGTGGCGGGCATGGGCGGTTCGGTTCTTCTCCAGCCATTGCAGTGATGCGGCGAGCCCCACGATGCCGCTCCAGTTCTGCAGGCCCGGCTCCAGCGCCGCGTGCGCTTCCTCGCCTTCCCGCAGCAGCGCGTATTCGGTGCCGTTCACGTCCGTCACCGTCCCGCCGCCGATGAAGAACGGATCGAGGCGGGCGAGCAGCGACCGCCTGATAATGATGAAGCCGATGGAAGGTCCGTACATCTTGTGTCCCGATCCGAATGCGGCGTCAAAATCCGTCTGACGCAGGCGTTCCGCGTCGTGGGCAAATCCCTGTGCGCCGTCCACAAGCAGGATGCCGTCGCCGGCATGCGTGTCCCGGGTGAGCTGCTGCATGTTGACCAACATCCGGCCGTCGATATTGGACATCGAGTTCACCAGCACGACGCTTTTTTCGAGTTGTGCAGATTCGTAGCGCAGGCTGCCGTCCTCCCCGCGAGGCAGTACCAGGCGTTCCGCGCCGCGTTTCCGCGCATAGGTTATGGAGGGGAGCAGCACGGAGTTGTGCTCGATCTCCGAGGTGACGATGCGCCGGTAGTCCCCGACGGCCAGCTGGTGCAGCACGAGGTTGATGCCGCAGGTCGTGTTGAGCGTGAATGCGACGCAGTAGTCGCTCTCCCGCTTTCCGGCGTAGTTCAGGAGCAGCGTGCGCGCCTCTTTCACCTTCGCGTCGACCGTCGCTCCCCAGCGGTACTTCACCCGGCCGCCGCAGGCGTTGTAGTGCGTGTAGTACTCCTGCTCGGCATCAATGACGCACTGCGGCCGCTGTGTCTGGCAGGCGGCATCGAGGTAACAGGCCTGTGCGGGCATGTAGGCGAAATCCGGCGACGAGGTCGTCTGCGTGGAAGCCGTGTCTTTTCGCTTGGCGAAGAGCACGGACACAGTATTTCAGAAAGCGCCCGTCTGAGCCATCAAAGCAGGCGTCCGTTGCCGCTGGGCTGTTCGTCGGACCGGGGCCGGAGGGCCGAGACCGGCAAGAACGACCGGTCCGCCATTCGGCTTTCGGGATTGGCAAAACAACCGAATCGTCGAGGGAACCGGTTGTGACTGTGTAGCCTGTCGGGTTCACCCTTCCGTTCGAGGCCGGAGGGCCGAGACCGGCAAGAACGACCGGTCCGCCATTCGGCTTTCGGGATTGGCAAAACAACCGAATCGTCGAGGGAACCGGTTGTGACTGTGTAGCCGAATGGTGGGCAATACTGGATTTGAACCAGTGACCTCCACAATGTCAATGTGGCGCTCTAGCCAACTGAGCTAATTGCCCAATGGTGTGAAAGAATGATCGTTTCGGACATCGCGCCATGTGGCGCCTTTTTTTGGCTCGGATCCGTGGGCGGATCCTCGACCCAATTGAGCTAATTGCCCACAGTTCCGTCTTCACGGGGAACCCGGACCGGGTCCTTCCGAGGCCGTGGCAGAGTACCAAGCCTGCAACGCCACCACAAGCGGGGAAAACGGCATATTCCGCATGCTTTAGGGTGATATGCAGCCATGTGGTCTCTGCTTCTCGATCTCGTGTTTCCCCGTCCCCGCAGCCTCTCCGCGGAGGACCGCGCGGAGATCCTGCGTGGCCCCGTCATCCGCCTCGGGACGGCCGCTCTGCGGGGCAACGGGTGCCGGCACCTGGACGGCGTCACCGCCGCGCGCGCCTACCGCTCCGTGCCCGCGCTCGATCTCGCCATCCGTCGATGCAAGTACAGCCGTCAGCCGTCCCTGTGCGCGGAGCTCGCCGCGATCCTCGCCGCATGCGCCGACGACGCAGGGGAGGGGATCACGCTCTGTCCCGTGCCGCTCCACTGGACTCGCCGGTTCGCACGCGGATTCAATCAGGCCGAGTTGCTGGCCCGGGGCGTCGCCAGCCGCCGGAGATGGAGCTGCGAGACGCTCCTCGTCCGTGTCCGCCCCACGGGCGCTCAGGCGAAGCGCGGACGGGCCGAACGAAAGCAGGCTGTCATCGGGGCGTTCGCGGTCCGGGGTGGTCCGGTTCCGGAGCATGTCCTGCTCATCGATGACGTGTGCACCACCGGCGCGACACTCGACGATTGCGCCCGCGCGCTCAAGGTCGCAGGGGCCAAACGGGTGTCTGCGCTGGTACTGGCGGCAGGCTGAAGAGTAGTCGCCAGCACATTCAGCGATTGGAGAATTTTCGCGTCGCAGACGCAATCCCAAATGGTGTGGAAAACTTTTTAGTTTTCCACGTCGTTGCTAGGATCACGCACCTGTGACCTTGCTCATCTCGGCACTGGCTTTTCTTCTGTTGCTCAGCTTTCTCGTGCTCATTCACGAGCTCGGGCATTTCGCCGTTGCCCGCTGGTGCGGCGTTGAAGTGGAGGAATTCGGATTCGGTCTTCCGCCGCTGGCCAAGACGCTGTTCGTGAAAGGCGGCACGCGCTTCTCGCTCAACTGGATTCCGTTCGGCGGCTTCGTCCGTCTGAAGGGCGAGAACGCCATCGATGAGCGAGACCGCACCGCGCCCGGCAGCTTCGCCGGCGCCAGCATCCCCGCGCGCATCGCCATCCTCGTCGCGGGCGTCGCCATGAACTTCATCTTTGCGATGCTGATCTTCACGCTCGGCTTCTCGCTCTGGGGCTGGACGCCGACCTACCTCTCGCTCGAACAGCTCAACGGCGCGGCGGCACGTGGCGAAATCCGCCTGGACCCCGGCGTGCGCATCGCCGCGCTCGTCGACG
Source organism: uncultured Candidatus Peribacteria bacterium (assembly GCA_964517345.1). Classification (GTDB taxonomy): domain Bacteria; phylum Patescibacteriota; class Gracilibacteria; order Peribacterales; family Peribacteraceae; genus DAISLF01. The sequence continues at coordinate 17,008 of CAZFBZ010000017.1, forward strand.
GCGGCACCGCCGCAGCCGCGAAGATTCCGACGCCGAGCCTGCTGCTTTCCATCGACGGCCGCCCGATGTTCGCGCCGACCGAGGTGGTTGACGCACAGAAGGACAAGACGACCGTCACCTACGTGCTGCGCGTCCTGGGCGAGACCACCGAACGCACCGTCACGCTCCCGGTCGTCGCGGGCAAGACGGGCGTGGATCTGGCCTACGATCCGCAGGTGAACTCGCCGCCCCGCTCGGTCGTCACCGCAGCCATTCTTTCGCTGCGCGAAGCCCACATGATGACGGTCCAGACCGCGATCGGCCTGTCGCATCTGGCTGTGTCGCTCGTCAGCCGCGCCGAAGTCCCCGAGGGCATCACGGGCATCGTCGGGATCGCCGTGCTCACGCATGATTCGCTGCGCGAGGGCTTCATGCACTACCTCCGTCTCATCGCCGTGCTGAGCCTGAGTCTCGCCGTGCTGAACATCTTCCCGTTCCCGGCGCTCGACGGCGGTCGCCTCGTCTTCGTGCTCTTCGAGTGGCTTCGAGGACGCCCCGCGCCCCGCAATGTGGAGCTCGCCACCAATGCCGTCGGTTTCTTCCTTCTCATCGGGCTGATCCTCGTTATCACGTACAATGACATCCTCAACCTCTTCTGACCTCCGGCCGGCGGACGTGACCCAGCTCCCGATGAGCGACAAGCTCCGGGATCTCTGGGTGGGCGTCCTCAAGGGCATGTCCGAGAAGCTCCAGCGCAGCCAGTTCATCACGTGGTTTAAAGACACCTCCGCCCTTGGCAACGAAGAGGGGACACTGGTCATCGGCCTGCCGCTGCCGATGTTTTTGTCGTGGCACATGGAGCACTACCGCGTCGTCACCCTGGAGATCGCGCAGTCGCTGGACCCGACGATCCGCCAGATCGTGTACAAAGTGGACGTGGGCCTGAAGGACAACCCCGAGCGGTCGGTGAACCTGCTGGAGTACTTCCCCGAGCCCAAGCGCCGCAAGGTGCCGGGACGCCAGGAAGTACGGCTCGCCGAAGGCATCGTCAGCAAGATCCTCAACCCCCGCTACACGTTGGAGAAGTTCATCGTCGGCTCGGGCAACCGCCTCGCGTGCGCGGCGTGCCAGGCGGTCGCCATGCAGCCGGGCGGCAAATACAACCCGCTCTTCCTGTACGGCGGAGTCGGTCTCGGCAAGACGCACCTGCTCCAGGCGACAGGCAACGCGATCCTCCGCCAGAGCCCCAAGTCGACCATCGTCTACACCACGAGTGAGGACTTCACGAACCAGATGGTCGAGGCGATCCAGCATCAGAAGATGGACCAGTTCAACCGCCGCTACCGCACGGTCGACGTTCTCATCATCGACGACATCCAGTTCATCGCCAACAAGGACCGCACGCAGGAAGTCTTCTTCCATACCTTCAATGCCCTCTACGAGGAGCGTAAGCAGATCATCATCTCGTCGGACCGTCCGCCGCAGGAGCTGAATCTGGAGGACCGCCTCGTGTCGCGTTTTGCGCGCGGCATGATCGCCGACGTCTCCGCCCCTGACTACGAGACGCGCCTCGCGATTCTCGCCGAGAAGGCCGCCGAGTTCGAGATCTTCATCGACATGACCGTGCTGCAGTTCATCGCAGAACACGTCACCAAGAACGTCCGCGAGCTGGAAGGCATCCTGATGCAGGCCGTCGCGCTCTACGAGCTGGAGCAGCGCATGCCGACCATCAAGAGCATCGCGGAGATCATGCGCAAACTGAACAAAGATCCGTATCTGGACGAAGAGAAAGTCGGCTTCGAGACACCGGCCAAGCGCGCCCCGACCTTCCAGGACATCCTCGAGTCCGTCAGTCGTTATTACTCCGTCTCGGTGCAGGACATGATCGGCTCATCCCGCGTGCGCGAGATCCTCGTGCCGCGGCAGATTGCGATGTTCCTCGGCAAGAAATACCTGCGCATGAGCTTTGTCCGCCTCGGCGAGATGTTCTCCGGCCGCGACCACACGACCGTCATGAATGCGGTGGAGAAAATCGAGCAGAAGCTCCAGAACGATCCGCAGCTCCTCCGCGAGATGCGCGCCATTGAGCAGGAGGTGGGCGTGGTCTGAGCCGGTCGATCACTCGGGCCGTATCCGTGGCACGCGCCTGAGCTGTGCATCCGTGGGCTCGCGCCAGTCGTCGTCTTTGTCCTCTTCCGTGTTCGAGACATTTACGATCTGGAACAGCAGCTCGGCGACCTCCTGGCAGGCACGCTTGATCGCCTCGGCGACGGGGATATGCGCCTCGCAAAGCTCGTTGATCCGTTGCTTCATCTTGCGGACAAGTTCGCGCTGGTGGTCCTGGTTCTGCTGTGCGGTTTCGATGCCTTTCTTCGCGGCGCGCTTGAGTCGGTCCAGTTCGCCGGGGCCGAGATGCACAGGGGGGCTGTCTTTCACGCGCGGCATCCTGAAACAAAACCGCAAGAGGATCAAGTGGATGGACTGTGTCGTCGAAAACTGTCGACGGCAAAATCATTTCTCCTTATAAGTTAATAATTATTGATCAATTTGACGATTTGATATTTTAAAATAAAATGACATCGTACTACTTTTCTCCCCTTACTTCATGTCCGAGACACACGACCAGATCGATGCATCCGAACCAGTGCCGACGCGCGAGGAGCGGGTCAATGCCCTCTATGACGCGCTCGTCGCCGTGCCGATCCCGGAGAACGACGACTACAATGCGATGGGCAGAGCCATGCTCGCCGTGTTCGGGGATGCGGGATTCCGGCAGATCCCGGTCGAACTCGTCGATCGTCTGCAGTACCAGATGCCGCTCCTGCACCTCATGGTGCTTGCCGAGATCTCGCATGACCAGAGCCTCACGCGCGCCTTCAATGCCCGCAACGATGTCGCGCGCGAGCCGGTGAATATGCCATTCGTCATGATGCGTCTCATCCGCGCCGCGGCCGAGTCGACGCTCCGTGCTTCGGAGGGCTACTTCCAGCGCGGTGTGGATCCCGCGAGGATCAAGAAACCGTTCTGAACGGCAGACCCGATTCTTCTGCGAGGCGAAGCCCGGCGCTCCCGGATTCGTCTCGTTTTGTTGTCTGTGCTGTCGTCTGGCCTGACAATCATCGCATGATCGAACTGGATCTGCCGGATGACGAGGTGGAGATATGGCGGGCCGTGCGCGACGCGGCTGTTGATGACCGGCTGGTCCGCTCGATGATCGACGACGACCTGACGCGCGCTGGCTTCCCCGATTTTCACGAATTGATGATGGATCTCGGGATTATTGAGGCGGCGGCGGGCCGGGAGGCGCTCGAGGAATTCCGCGGCGTGGTGAACCGGCTCATGACCGTTGCCATCCCGCGGCTGCATGCGGCCTGTATGGCAGGCGAGATCTCGGTTCCCGAGGACGACGACGAGGACTTCCCGGCTGCGTCTGAACAAGCCGACGATCTGTTGGACGCACCGCTCGAGAACGATGCCTGTCGCTACCACCTGCTGATGCTCGGCATGATCCGGCGGCGAGTCAACGAGGTGCTGCGCGGGCTGGACGGAGGTGCGCGGCGCGGCGCGGCGTAAGCGGTTGCCCTGCGGACTTCCGGGTGTAGAATCCGTCCGTGCTTCGCATTCCCGTCACGACCGCCACGACGACCACGTCCCTCTCCTGAGGGCGGCTCCCGCGCGTGACGATCACCCCGAGCCTCCTTCACACACCGAGGTTCTTTCTTCGCATTCTTTTCCTCCCTTCCCATGTCCAAGTCCGCAGAGGCCCCCGTCGATGACCTCCACAAGCTCCGGCACTCGCTGGCGCACCTGCTGACGCAGGCGATGTTCACGATCCGCCCGAATCTCAAGTACACGATCGGGCCGCCCGTGGATAACGGCCTCTACTTTGACTACCTCTTCGATACTCCCATCACGCCCGAAGATTTTCCGGCTCTGGAGAAAGCCATGAAGAAGTACATCCATCAGGCCCAGACGTTCGAGCGCCGCGAACTCTCCGTCGCAGACGCCATCGCATACTGGAAAGAGCGTGGCCAGCAGTTCAAAGTCGAACTCGTCGAGGATTTGGTGAAGAACGAAGGGGTGAAGACCGTGACGCACTACGCGAATATCGGACCCGACGGCAAAGAGGTCTACGTCGATCTCTGCCGCGGCGGCCACGTGGAGAACACGAAGCAGATTCCCGTCGATTGCTTCAAGATCACGCACCTCGCCGGCGCCTACTGGCGCGGCGACGAGAAGCGCGACCAGTTGACCCGCGTGTACGTGGCGGCATTCCCGACCAAGGCCGAACTCGACGCCTACCTGGCGCAGTTGGAAGAGGCCCGCAAGCGCGACCACCGCAAGCTCGGCAAAGAGCTCGATCTCTTCACCTTCAGCGAGCTGGTCGGTCCCGGTCTGCCCCTGTGGACCCCGCGCGGCACACTGCTCCGCAACCTCCTCGACGGCTTCGTGTGGGAACTGCGCAGCGCCAAAGGTTACGAGCGCGTCACCATCCCGCACATCACCAAGAAGGAACTCTACGAGACGTCCGGTCACTGGGAGAAATTCCAGAACGACCTGTTCCATGTCCGCACGCGCGAGGGCCACGACTTCTGCATGAAGCCGATGAACTGCCCGCACCACACGCAGATCTACGGCTCGCAGAGCCGCAGCTACCGCGACATGCCCCAGCGCTACGCGGAGACGACCACGTGCTACCGCGACGAGCAGACGGGCGAACTGCACGGCCTCTCGCGCGTCCGCGCCTTTACGCAGGATGACGCCCACGTGTTCTGCCGGCAGGCGCAGGTCGAAGAAGAGTTTCTGAAAATCTGGGAGATCATCGATACGTTCTACAAGACGACCGGCTTCGGAGATCTCAAGGTCCGCCTGTCGCTCCACGACCCCGAACACTTCGAAAAATATCTCGGCACGCCCGAACTCTGGAAGGGCGCCGAGGACGCCATCCGCCGCATTGCGAAGGGGAGGGGAGTGGCGTACATCGAGGCTCCCGGCGAGGCCGCGTTCTACGGTCCCAAAGTGGACTTCATGGCGACCGATGCGATCGGACGCCAGTGGCAGGTGGCGACGATCCAGCTGGATATCAACATGCCCGAGCGCTTCGATCTCTCCTGCATCAACGAGAAGGGCGAGAAGGAACGCATCGTCATGATCCACGCCGCGATCATGGGGTCCATCGAACGCTTCCTGTCGATCTTCATCGAGCACCACGCGGGCCTGTTCCCGCTCTGGTGCGCACCGGTGCAGGTTGCACTCATCCCGGTAGCCGGCACGCACGAGGAGTTCGCGATGGCGCTCCAGAAGCGCCTCAAAACCGAGGGCATCCGCACCGTCTACATGGACAGCACCGAGTCGCTCGGCAAGCGCATCCGCGAGGGCGAGCGCCAGAAGGTTCCGTACCTGCTCGTGCTCGGCGATAAAGAGATGGCGTCCGAGTCCGTGGCCGTCCGCAACGTCAAAACCAAGCAGCAGGTGACGGTGTCCATCGCGGAATTCCTGGAGAAGACGCTCGCGGACGTGAAGAGTAGAAAGCTGGAGATGGCGATTGGATGAGGTTTGAAGGTTCTTAGGGCAGCAAAGCGGAAGGTCCTCGGACGCGTCCAGGCCTGCTGCCCTTCTGCCCTCCAGACCTGCTGCCTTCCGTGCTACGCTTGCAGCCATGTTCCAAGTCCTGGAGATCGGCCCGTTCATGATCTGGACGCGTCTGCTCTTCCTGCTCATCGGCGTGTGGCTGGCGACGGAGTTCTTCCTGCGCATCGCCGAGAGCGCGAACCTCAGTCTCCAGCATTTCAAGGAACACGGCATCTGGTACGTGCTGTCGTTCCTGCTGATGGGACGCCTGCTTGCCATGCTCGCGGAGTACAACGTCTACCTGCGCGATCCGCTGCGCACGCTCATCATCTGGGATGGCGACTTCAGCTTCCTCGGCGGCGCGATCGGCATCGGCATCGTGCTCTTTTTCGCCACGCGCGGCTCACGGTCCATCTTCCTGCAGTGGCTGGATGCACTGGTGCCGTCCACCACGCTGGGACTCGTGTTCTCGTGGCTCGGCAACTTCTTCTCCGGCGACGCCTACGGCCGTCCGACGGATCTGCCCTGGGGCGTCATCTACGATGCGGTAAACGTCCGCTACGCCATTCCCGTGCATCCGGTCCAGCTCTACTACGCGATTTTCTGCTTCTTCCTGACCTTCATCCTGCTCATCATCCGCAAGCGGTCCAAGCGCGTGGGCGCCGAGACGCTCTGCGGCATCGTGTGTCTGGGCCTCGGCACGTTCTTCCTCGATAACTTCCGCGGCGACTTCGCCATCCCGGTGTACGCCACCAAGGTCGACTTCATTCTGCTCTTCACGCTCTTCGTGAGCCTTGGCGTCTTCGCCGCGATCGAGCTCAAGCTCACCCGAAAGGCGTTCCTGCTGTACCAGATCATGCTCGCGGTCATCACCTGCGGGTACCTGGTCGCGCGTCCGTACCTGGATCTCGAAACCTACGAATTCCGCGTCAGCCAGCTGCTCGCGGTTCTGGCCCTCCTCGCCACTGTCGTGTACGTTGTGGTCCAGCGCCGGAAACACCCCTACTTCTAACCGTTATCCCCATGCAGTGGCTGGTTCTTCTCACGGATAATCCTGTTCTTCGCCTGTTCCAGTTGGCCCTCATCGTGTTGGCGATCATTGCCGTTTTCCTGGTGTTCTACGTGCTGCGCGATGTGCTCCTGCGCAGTCGGTCGTTCGTGTTCCAGTTGTCGGCCGTTATCGTGACGGCGCTGCTGCCCGGCGTCGGTTTTCTGCTCTATCTGCTCGTCCGGCCGCCCGTGACGCTCCGCGAGCGCGAGACCGAGGACCTCGTCCGCACCATCGCCAATCGCCTCGGTATCGAACGCGGTTCCGCCCGCAAGAAATCCAAAGCAGCCTCCGCCAGGAACTAAGGCGTTGGCAGCGGCCTCTCCCTCTGGTACCTTCCCGTTCCCATGAACTCTCTCCTCCAGTACGTCTTCTACCCGAACCCCGGGTACGCCACCTACACGACGCCCACGCAGCTCACGCTGCTGCTGATGTCGCTCGCGCTCATTGCGTTGTCCTTCGGCCTGCGCCACTGGCGCAGGAAGCTGCAGAACCCGGTCACCAAGAAACTCAGTTCCGGCTGGCCTTCCGCGGCCTTCTGGTTCGGCGTCGTGGGAGTCGTGCTCGTCGTTTCCCGCGTGGAGCACATCCAATACCTCGCCATGCGCTTCATGTGGCTGCCGTGGTTCCTGGCGGCGCTCGGTTACGTCTTTCTCCAGGTCCGTCTCTACCGCGCCAAGCATTACGAGATTCTCCCGAAGGTCGTCGTGAACGATCCCCGGGATAAGTATCTTCCCACCAAGAAAAAGCATTGAGTCAAGTCGCGTGCGTTTGCGTCAGCGATATTTGGCTTTTTGCAGGTAAAGAACGGTTTGACAATATGACAACCGTCGATGAGGATAGGTAATCCTATGCCGCTGAAGCACCTCACGGAGACGATTCTTGTCGCGCTGCTCGCGTTCGCGATCATCGTGACTGGCGTCCTGGTCTCGTCCCTGCCGTTCCTGCCGCAGGGTCTGCTGCCGTGGGCGATCGTCTTCGGCCTCACGCTGGCCTATCCGCTCGCGCTCTACTCGCTGCTCCGCCGCAACCGCGCCGACTACTGGTTCCGCGCGCTGCACTTTGCGCCCGCGGTGATGGCACTGCTCTGGCTGGTCATCCAGGCCGTCACGATGCGTGCCCCGGCCCTGCTCAAGCTGCATCGTCTCTACACGTGGGGATTCACCATGCCAGCCGTTCTCATCGCGCTCGTGCTGCTGGCGCTCTTCTGCCTGCATGTCATCCGCCGCCGAGTCCCGCGCCTGTTCACGCTGCTGACCCTGCTGGCGGTGTTTGTAGGCGTTGCCGCTGCCGCAGAGACCGCGGGAGGGGATTGGACCCGCCGTCTGACCGCCATGCTCTGGGAGGGCAAGATGATCGCCGGTACCGGCTCCACCAAGCCCGTGCAGGTCGTCCAGAATCCGTCCTCCGCGAACCTCTCGGTGTCCGGCGACAAGGAAGAAGAGGAGTGGCGCCAGAAACTCCGCTCGCTGAGCTCGGCTTCGTCCGTCATCTCGCGCCGCAGTTCGTCTTCCAAGACGCTGGCTCAGGCACTGTCGTCCGCCAAGGCGTCGGCCAAGGCCTCGTCGCGCGACTCGTCCGCCGCGTCCAAAAAGTCCTCGTCGTCCAAGCCCGCCATCGTCGCGGTCAAGCCGCCCACGACCCTGCCGTCCTCCGGATTCGGTATGGAGGCGTTCACGGGCTTCTTCGCCGCCGCGTACTGCGGCGTGCTCCACACACGCGCCCGCCGCCGCGTGCGGTCGGCCTGAGCAGCATCACGGCTTTCTGGTAGGATCGGGGCCATGACCACCATCGCCTCTCTTGTTGCACGTCAGATTCTCGATTCCCGCGGCAACCCCACCGTCGAGGTGGATTGCACGTTGTCCGACGGTTCCTTCGGCCGCGCCGCGGTGCCCTCCGGGGCGTCCACCGGCACCCACGAAGCCCTGGAGCTGCGTGACGGCGACAAGAAGATGTACGGGGGCAAATCGGTGCTCAAGGCCGTCGGGAACGTCAACGGCGAACTGGCCAAGGCCCTGATCGGCGCGGAAGCCGATGACCAGCGGGCGCTCGACGGGGGGCTCGTGAAATTCGACGGCACCCCGAACAAGTCCCGCCTCGGTGCCAACGCCATTCTCGGCGTCTCCATGGCGGTGTGCCGCGCCCGGGCGGTCTCCGAGAAGCAGATGCTCTGGAAGTCCCTCGCCGCGCAGTTCGACGGCGACGTGTCCAGGGCCGTCATGCCGGTGCCTCTGATGAACGTCATCAACGGCGGTGCGCACGCCGACAGCGGACTCTCGTTCCAGGAATGCATGATCGTCCCGACGGGCTTCGGCAGTTTCCCGGACGCGCTCCGTGCTGGCGCCGAGGTGTTTGCCGCGCTGCGGGGCATCCTCGCCAAGGCCGGCCACGTCACGGCGGTGGGGGATGAAGGCGGGTTCGCGCCTCACGTGAAAGACAGCAAGGCCGCCTTCACGCTCCTGCAGGAGGCCATCCACGCCGCAGGCTACGACGGCAAAGTCCGTCTGGCTATCGACGCGGCCGCGTCGGAATTCTACAAAAAAGACGCCTACAACGTGGACGGCAAGACGCTCAATTCCGCCGACCTCGCCGCGTTCTATGCCGACCTCTGTAAGACGTATCCCATTGTGAGCATCGAGGACAGCCATGCCGAGGACGACTGGGACGGATTCGTGCTGATGCAGAAGACGCTCGGCGGCACGATCCAGCTCGTCGGCGATGATCTGCTCGTCACCAATGTCGAGCGTATCAAGCAGGCGCTCGCCAAGAAAGCCGCCAACGCCGTGCTCATCAAACTGAACCAGATCGGCACGGTCACCGAGACGGTTGATGCGATCCAGCTGGCGCAGAAGAACGGCTGGCGCGCGGTCGTCAGCCACCGCAGCGGCGAGACCGAGGATACGTTCATCGCGCACCTCGCGGTCGGCCTGGGCACCGGACAGATCAAAACCGGATCGCTCTCGCGCACGGACCGCATCTGCAAATACAACGAGCTTCTGCGTATTGGCGAAGAGGCGGGGAAGGCGGCCACGTACACGTCGCCGTTTTAGGCCTCCGGAGGCTTCTTTCCCGTTTCCCCTAGGGGAATCCTTCCCTATACTCGCCGTCGCCAGCCCGTGTGACTGGTTCTTTCCATCATCGTCGGGCAGATGCCCACATAGCCGGGACGTAGCTCAGTTGGCTAGAGCGCATGCATGGGGTGCATGAGGTCGCAGGTTC
>CAZFBZ010000018.1:0-19395 GCA_964517345.1 uncultured Candidatus Peribacteria bacterium
AGGACGATCGCGAGAGAGCGCAGCAGATCCAGTTCCGGATAGCGGACGGGGCGGGGCATCGGGAACAAGGATAGCCCGCCTTGTCATGGTGAGCGTAGTCGAACCACGACAAGGCGATGTCGCCCTTCGACTACGCTCAGGATGACATCGCCACCAAAAAACCCCGGTTGCCCGGGGTCTTTGGTTGAGTGCAAGAGAGAACGATTTACGCTCTGCCATTGCCACCACGCTCCGCTGCGAAACAATCGCGGCAGAGAACCGGCTTGCCACCCTCCTCGACGGGACGGGGCTTGAACGGCACCTGGCAGTTCGTGCCGCACTTGGCGCACACGGCGTCGTACATCTGACGCTCGCCGAAGCGCTGCGTCTTGCGAGCCGCGCGGCAATCCTTGCAGCGCTGGGGGGCGCTCAGGTTCTTGCTGGCGTAGAACTCCTGTTCACCATCGGTGAACGTAAAAGCTTGGCCGCAATCGCGGCAGGTGATCTGCTGATCAGCCATACTGTGAGAAAGAAAGAAAAATAGTAATCGCTTTTCCCTCTCTCACGTTTCTCGGATGACTTGCGGAAGCTTGTCGTCTTTCGACCGGTTTGAAGGAATTGCTTGCCTCTATTTTAAACCAATCCTGGAGACAGTCAATGACAAGAACGCTAATTTGTGCCCTGATGCCATGCCTGGCCCTCCCGCAAAAAGGCAGGAGACCGGAGTCCGCTGCCTTTTTGGCTCTCTGGAGAGAGAAAAATCACTTCAGGGTGACCTTGGCGCCGGCGGCCTCGAGGGTCTTCTTCATCTTCTCGGCGTCTTCCTTGGAGACGTTCTCCTTCACCATCTTCGGGGCGCCGTCGACCATGGCCTTGGCTTCGCCGAGGGCGAGACCGGTCAGTTCGCGGACCGCCTTGATGACGGCGATTTTCTGCGCACCGCTGTCGGTGAGCTCAACGTTGAAACTCGTCTTCTCCTCGCCGGGGGCGGCGGCTGCGGCTGCGGCCGGGGCGGCTGCTGCTGCGGGAGCGGCGGCGGAGATGCCATACGTGCTCTCCATGTATTTCACGACGTTGTTGAGCTGGATGACGTTCAGCTTCTCGAGCGCCGAGATGACGGCCTGTTCCTCAGGCGTGAGGGTGATGTCTGCCATGATGGATAAAAGGGAAAAAGAAAAAGAAATGAATAACGGATATCAGGCGGCTTTTGCCGGCACTCCACCTTTCTTCCCGAGCTCCTGCATTGCGCGGGCGAATCCCGTGAGGGGGCCGTTGCACATGCTGGCGAACGAGACGAGCGGGGAGCTGACCATGCCCGCGAACATGGCGAGCAGGACTTTGCGACCCGGGATGGTGGCGAGGGTGAGGGCATCAGCCTTGGAGAGGAGCTTCTTCTCGAAGATGCCGCCGAGGAAGGCGACCTGCTGATGTTCTTTGCTGAACTTGAAGGCGACCTGGGCGCCGGCAATGGGATCCTCGAAGCTGAAGATGCAGGCGACGGGGCCCGTGAGCTGCTTGTCTTCCAGCATCGGCAGCTTGTTCTGCTCGGCGGCGAGACGCATGAGTGTCTTCTTGCCGACCTTCATCTCGGCGCCCGCGGCGCGGAGCTGCTTGCGCAGCGCGCTGACTTCCGAGACCTTCAGGCCGATGTAGTTGGCGAAGATCACCGAGGAGGCATTGCCGAACTGTTCTGTGAGCTCCGAGAGGAGCACTTTCTTCTGATCGCGGGAGACGGCCATGATGGAAAGGGGGGAGAGTGACGGCGGGAGAGCGCAACAACGCAAAGCCTCCCTGGTACATCCGTAGAGGCTCTAAGAGCTATTTGCTGCTACGTCTGTCCGGGAGACCAGCGAGGAACACGGCACGAATCACCAAGTCGGGACCGAGTGGCCGATGCTGTATTCCTCGGAGGGGCTTATTTCGGCCTGCGGCCTTGTGCCCTCGGTCTTCGGACGTGCGCATAGTGTACTCACATCAAACGCGAAGTCAATACCCGTTTACACCATCCTCCAGGAGTTTCGTGCCTGATTGCCAAACCGCTATCCTGCTGCCATGCGTATTCTGCTCCAACGGGTCCAGGAGGCCTCCGTGACGGCGGAGGGGGAAACAGTCGGTTCCATCGGCCGGGGCTACCTGCTTTTCGTCGGCATTCTGGACGGCGATACCGACGAACAGGGCGCGTGGCTGGCACAGAAGATCGCCAAATTGCGGCTGTTTGACGGCTCAGACGGGACGATCAACGACCGCTCGCTGCTGGACATTGGCGGAGGGGCGCTCGTCATCTCGCAGTTCACGCTTGCCGGCCGGACCGACAAAGGCAACCGCCCGGACTACACCAGAGCCGCCCCGCCCGAGTACGCGAAGACGCTGTATGAATCCTTCGTTGCGCATCTGCGTGCACAGGGAATCGGCAACGTGGACACCGGTCGCTTCGGGGCGCACATGCAGGTTCAGCTCGTCAACGACGGCCCCGTGACTCTTCTGCTGGAGCGCTGAGTCCTCACTCACGGAAAGCCCGGAAATCGTGATGTACCTGCCCGGGTCCGTGGTAGGCTGAGTGTTCTTTCTGCATCTCGCATGTCCGCCTGGACGTCAGCGATGGCACCCCTCCTGAAGACCCTCGGGTCGGACTCCTCGCGGCTGAACGAGGAGGAGCTGCGCAAGACGGTCGAATTCGCCGAGCGGCTCTACGGCGAACGCACCCACTGGACGGGCGTCCCGCTGCTGGACCACACCATCGGCGTGCTGAGCGTGCTGCTCCCGTTCCATCCGGATGAAGAAACCGTGAAGGCCTGTCTGCTGCAGCATGTCCTCAAAACCCGCAAGATCAGCCTGCCCGACCTGGAGGAAGAATTCGGTCCGGGCGTGCGTGGCATCGTCAGCAGCGTGCATCTGCTTTCGCACGTCACGATGCGCAACCGCAAGAGCTCCATCGAGGATCTGCGCCTGATGCTTCTGAGCGTTTCCGATGACGTGCGCGTGCTGCTCATCATCCTCTGCGACCGGTGCTACGTGCTCCAGCACCTCGACGAGGTGCCGCCCGCGGAAGCGCGCCGCACCTGCCGCGACGTGCTTGGTCTCTTCGCGCCTGTCGCCGCCCGCCTCGGTATCCATACGCTCAAGCAGCGGCTGGAGTCACTGGCGTTCCCCATCGTCTACTCCGCCGAATCCGAGAAGATCGGCGGCCAGCTTGCCGACCTGCAGGCGCGCCACGGGTCCTTCCTGGACACTGCGGCCTCCGCGCTCGTGGAGGCGCTACGGGAGCAGGGGATTGCGGCCACCGTGCAGGGGCGCGAGAAGCTGCCGTACAGCATCTTCATGAAGATGAAATCCAAGAGCATCTCGCACATCGAGAGTCTGCCGGATCTCTACGCGCTGCGCGTGCTCGTGAACTCCGAAGAAGACTGCTACCGCGTGCTCGGCGTGCTGCACCGCCTCGGCCGTCCCGTCGCCAACCGCTTCAAGGACTACATCGCGTTCCCCAAGCCCAACGGCTATCAGAGCCTCCATACCACTGTCGCGCGCCTGCCCGGCGTGCCGGATGGCGTGTTTATGGAGGTACAGGTGCGCACGAGCGGGATGCACCGCGAGGCCGAGTTCGGTATCGCTGCGCATTGGAGCTACAAGGAAGGCGGAGACGCGCAGCGCATCCTCCAGCGGGTTCGCCTGCAGCAGGTGCTCACCACACAGCAGGCTGTCGAAGGCGCGGAGGGCGTCGCGCCGTCGCTGGTCGATCACATCTTCGTGCTCACACCCAAGGGCGACATCGTGGAACTCCCCGAGGGCGCCACGCCGCTGGACTTCGCGTTCCAGATCCACACCGATCTCGGTCTGACGTTCCGTGCTGCGCGCGTGAACGGCAGCATCGTCTCGCTGGAGTACGAACTGGAGAACGGCGACGTCGTGGAAATCCTCAGTCATCGCATCCCCAAGCCTTCGCCGGAGTGGCTGCAGCTGCTCAAAATGGCGTCGTCGCGGTCGCGTCTCCGCCGCTACCTGCACTCCATCGACCGGTCGTACTACGTGAATGCGGGACGCGAGATGTTTAACGATGAGCTGCACAAGCGCCGTCTCGCCCCGCTCGACACAGACCTGTCGCTGCTGCGCCGGCGGCAAGGCAAGTACCTGTCGTTCGAGGAGCGCGAAGACCTGCTGATGAAGATCGGGCAGGGCGCCGACAAAGCCGGTGCGACGCTGATGCACCTGGATCTCGTCCGCGACCGTCCGCGCCTGCCGCCGAACGTCCCGCGGAAAGCCGCGCGCGATGTCCGCCAGGACGTGCCGCTTGAGGCCGACGGCGGCGTGCCGCTTCCTCTGCGCATCGCCAAATGCTGCAATCCGGAGAAGGCGCAGAAGCCCGAGATCGTCGGCGTCATCACGCGCGCGGGACACGTCATGGTCCACCGGCGCGGCTGCCGCATGGTGCAGAACGGCAATCCGGAGCGACGGATCGGCGTGCGGTGGCGCTAGAGACTCAGGCGACTTCCAAGAGCTGATGCAGCAGCTTATCGACGCGCTTGCGCCACTTCATTTCCTCGAAGCCCTCACCGCCCTCGCCGAAGTACCTGGCAGCCTCGACGCGGTGCTCCTCGGTGACGGAGTCCAGAGCATCGGCGGTGATCGACTTGAGTTCCTCCGGGGTCAGCTCGATCTTACGGTCCTCCAGCAGCTGCTGGACGCCGAAGCGCAGCGTGACGCGCTTGGCAGCCTCTTCCTGCAGCTCTTTCTGCAGGCTTTCCATGGTCCGCTTGGAGCGCTTGAGCCAGTCGGCCACGTCGAGTTTCTGCGCTTCCAGCTGCTGGCGCAGTTCCTCCAGCAGGCCGCGCTGTTCCTGTTCTACGAGCTCAGGAGCCAGGTCGACCTTGGTCGCCTTTCCGATGGCATCGAAGGCCGCCTGCTCGCGGCGCTGGCGGTCGGCGCGCTCCTCTTCATCACGCATCGAATCCGCGATCCGCTTGCGCAGGTCCTCGGGCGAGTCGCCCAGCTGCTTCTCTTTGATGAACTCGGAGGTGAGATCCGGAAGTTTCACCTCCTCGATGCCCGTCACGTCCACCGAGAACGTCACCGGCTTTCCGCGCAGATGCTCGGCGTGGTAGGTCTCGGGGAAGATGAGATCGAACTTCTTCGTGTCGCCTTTCTTGAGGCCCGTCAGGTTATCCTCGAAACCAGGGAGCAGCGTCTTGCTGCCGAGCACCACCTGGTAGTTGGTCGAGCGCGTGCCCATGATTTCCTTCTGGTCCTTGTCATGTCCGACGAAGTTCATGGTGACCTGGTCGCCCTCGCGCGCCTCGCGCTCCACGGGCGTCACCGTGCGGTACTGCTGGAGCAGATACTGCACCATGCGTTCCACGTCTTTCTCGTCGAACTTCGGCTCGGTCTTCTTGAGCGATTTCGTGTCGATGTGGCCCATCTTCACCTCGGGCTTCTCCACCAGCGTGATCGTCAGGCTGAGCGGCGCGAGCGTCAGGATATCGACGCGAGGCGGCAGGATCGGCTTCACGGTGCCATCTTTGAGCAGCTCATTCAGTACGGTCGGCAGCAGCGACCGGACCGTCTCATCGGTGAGCTGGTCGGGGTTGATGCGCTTGCGGAGCATGTCGGCCGGTGCCTTGCCCTGGCGGAAACCCGGGACAGTCACCTCCGCGCCGAGTTTCTGCAACGCGGCGGATTCGGCGGCGAGCGTTTCGTCGGCCGTGAAGGTCACGGTGCACTGCGTGCGGGACTGAGGGAGTTTCTTGAGAGGGGAGACGGTCGGCATGAGTGGGTACGGGGAAATTCAGTGACGGTGCGGACAATAGCAAAAAACGGTCCGATGATCCTCCCTCACGACCGCTTGCGCCAGAGGACCAGCAGGGGCGCGGCTATGAAGTACGAGGAATACGCGCCGATGATCGTGCCGACGATGAGCGCCAGCACGAACCAGCGGATGCTCTCGGAGCCCAGGAAGAAGATTGAGAAGAGCATAATCAGGGCCGCCGCGGCGGTGTGGATGGTGCGCGTCAGACAATCGCGCAGCGCGCGCGCCACCGTCACGCCCAGATCCTCAGAGCGGTTTTCCTGGGTCATCGTCGCGCGGATGCGGTCGAAGATGACGATGGTGTCGTTGGCCGAATACGCGAGGATCGTCAGGAGCGCCGTGACGAAGAGGGGATCGAACTCGAACGTCGTGAACCAGCCGATGACGATGAACAGGCCGGTCGTGAGGATGACGTCATGGATGAACGCGATGACCGCCAGCATGCCGAATTTCCACGGGCTGAAGCGCTTGGGCATCTTGCGGAAGGCGAAGGCCAAATAGAGAATGATCGCGCAGGCCGCCACCATCAGGGCCAGGAGGGCTTTCTGCTTGAGGCTGGAGCTGAGGCTCGGACCGATGGTCGTGTACTGGAGCTCCTTCGTATCGGTGAAGGTCTTTCCGATGTCTCCGAGCAGCGCGACATGCTCCTCATTGGAGAGCACGCGCATCCGCATGAGGTACGAGTGGCCGTTCTGGCCGGTGATCGACGAGATCGTGTAGTTGCCGAGCGGCGGATGCGTCTTCTCAAACTCGACGAGCACGTTCTTGAGCTCTTCCTTCGTTGCGGCCTCGGGCAGGCGGACTTCCATCAGCGTGCCGCCGGTGAACTCGATGCTGAACCGCGGGCCCGGATAGATGATCAGGGCGATCGAGGCGGCCACGAGGACAGCCGAAAGGCCGAGCAGGTACTTGGAAGTCTTGATGAAACTCATCGGACGTCAGGGTAGCGGCTTTGACGGAACGAGGCAAACCGGGTTTTACCGTCCTTCAAGCCCGCCGGAGGCGGTCTGCGGGCTGTTGCCGTCCAGGGGCTTCAGGGTCAGAGCCAGCACGTTTTCGGTCGCTTCCGCCGTCCAGATCCACGATCCGTCATGTCCGTCCATCGCCAGTGCGGCGAGCGACCGGCTTCCCTCCGGCAGGACCGACCGCAGCAGCGAGGCGTCGATCACGCCGGCGCCCTGTGCTCCGCGCAGCAACGTGCGCGGTGCGGGCACGCCGGGAATGGGAGAGGCCTCAGTGAATGCATCGAACCAGGCGGGATCATTACTAAGGAGCAACCGACCGTTGCCCAGTGCCGAGAGCAGACGCATTGCGTCTCCGCCGTCACGAGTGATGCGCACGGTCCAGTTGCGAAATTTCTCGTCCTCGGTGCGTGCGGCTTGCTGCTCGTGGCGGAGGATGCGTGCGCTATGGCCGTTCTCAAACTCGCGCTCCAGCACGGAAAACGATCCGAGTCCGCGTTCCAGACTCTCGTGCAGGAACGTCAGGCGTCGTCCGGCGTCGCCATCCGGATGCCGGCTGTCCAACAGGAAGGAGATCGCACCGCTGTGACTGCGGATGTAGAGCACGCCGGGAGAGGCGAGCAGTGGCAGGACGTCGTGCGCGAGGCTCACGTCCTCCCCGAATGCATCAGCCGCGCGCCGGCCGAGGATGCCTTCGGTAACGCGACGCGTGTCATCCGGCAGGTGTGAGAGTAACTCCAGGAGGGTCTCTCGCGGTAAGGCGAGGGACAGCGTCACATCCGCGGCGGGAACCAGCGCGACAAGAGAGGTCTCTGCGGAGGCGCCGAGGGCATTGCGGGAATCGCTGTAGTGCAGGCGCAGAGTGCGCTTTCTGTCTGGAGACATCGTGATGAGCGCGTGCGTCGCCTCGCCGGGGCGCAGCGCCCCGATCAGGCGCGTTACGCCGTCGTCGTCTCCGGCATGCATCCAGCGCAGCGACAGGTAGACACGCGTGTCGTCGTCTGCGATGTCCTGCGCGAGGGCGGCATGCGTCGCGGAGCCCAGCAGCGATTGCGTGTCTTTGCGGCCCAACAGCAGCATGGCTTCGGGTGCGGATGCCTTGAACGAGTCGACGCCGTTATCCATCACCCACGACATCTTCTGGTCGGCGCCCATCAGCAGTGCGAGGTCGAATTGTCCGGGGAACGGCACCTCCTTAAGGACCGGGAACCAGTCGGTGTAGGGGAGCAGATCCTCCTGCGTGGCATGCGCCCAGTAGGCGACCGTCTCATTCTCCGGCAGTTGCGAGAGCAATGTTGCGCGTTGATACCGGAGCATCAGGAACGGCACAGCCACGCCCGTGGCGACGATCACCGCTCCGAGCAGACCCAACAGAAGGCGGCGATGCAGGAGCGAAAGATGGATGTTCATGCGGGCGCATTGTAGGAAAGTGCGGCGCAAATGCCTATCGTGTTTTTGCGCATTCGCCGTCCATCAACGATCCCGGGGGCTACAGGGTTGCGGGGGGCCGGAGACCAGCCCGCTTGCCTCGGCATCACGCCAAAAATGGACGCCCGGAACCCATCAGTTGAGACACCGAGTTTTCCTTTTCATCTAGAGGAAAAATAGGAATTCAGCGTTGTATCACAAATGTATTCATACAACAATTACTAAAACAGAACAGGGCTACTTGTTGTCAGGTGATGCTTTGGTGAGTACGATATCCCGATTTGCATCACGCAAATCAATCGGGACCACACACACAAACAGGAAGACACACAGTCAGGTCACCCCGGGGTAGACAGACACACCGCTCATTCACACCACTGCAGGATGAAAAGAGGAATCGCAGATAGGAGAGCAGGCATGCGCGTTTGAACGTGCCTCCTCTCCTCTCTGCTCTGCGATGCCGCGCTATGGATGTGAGGCTGCGCTAGTGGCGTGCACCCCCTTCCTCCCCAGTGTCTCCCCAGAGCCTTTGCGCACTGCGTGGCAGACCGGTACGGGGACTTCGTCGGGTTACGAGGAGAAACAAGAAACCCCAGCAAGGCAGAGAAACGAGGGCTCCTCCCCTCAGTCATCCTCCACACAAACGGCTCAACGGTTGTCCCTCACTGAAACACCGTCGATAGCCGCGGAGGCAGACACAAAAACAAAAAGGACCAGCTCGTCTGGTCTTTTTTGCAGGTGCTCAGATCGTGTCGGGCGCTGCGTTCGTGGCTGCCAGCAGCTCGTGAAGCGCACGGATGGCGCGATATTTCTCGTCGCTGATGCGCTCGACCGGGCGTCCGACCGCAGTCGCGATTTCCCTGACGCCGTCCCCCCCGCGCAGGCGCTCAAGGATCGTGAGCTGTGCCGGCGTGAGGACACCGTCGGCGGCGGAGCGGATCGCCGCCCACTGCTCATCCAGATCCGTTCGCTGGTCGATTTCGTCTGTTGGGGCCGTGGTGCCGATATCCATGGTGAGGCTCGGATGACGCTTGCTCCTCTGTACGCGTTTCTTGACCGCATCGATCGCGCGCAGGAATTCTTTTCGCTCATCGCTGTCTTCCGCGTTTTCATCCTTCGAAGGATACAGCCGGTCCCAGTGCTGTCCGGGCACGGACCCCAGCAGACGGCAGATGACCTCCTGTGTCGCGTCGGGCCAGTCATCG
Organism: uncultured Candidatus Peribacteria bacterium; assembly: GCA_964517345.1. Classification (GTDB taxonomy): domain Bacteria; phylum Patescibacteriota; class Gracilibacteria; order Peribacterales; family Peribacteraceae; genus DAISLF01. Next base: position 9,372 of record CAZFBZ010000018.1, read on the forward strand.
AACGGCAGATGCGCGTTGCGCCAGCATGTGGCGCAGTACTTCTCGACGAATCTGATGTGCGCGGGATCGATTTCGGGTGCCTCCGTTGTCGCGTCACTCAGTTCATTGTTGTGGCTGAGGGGCATGGGCACAGCGTTCCACTGCGGCGTCAATCGGTCAAAAAATTTCCGGTGCGATCGTCGATTTACGAGCGAAGAGAGCCATCCGAGGCCTCAGGCCGGATCCACCTGAAATGCCACGAGGTCGCCCTCCTCGGCGCTGAACGTGAGCGACATCGGACGACAGCACACCTCGCAGTCCTCGATGTAGTTCTGCTCGCCGTCCTCGCTCACATCGAGCAGCACCGACACCTCGGCGGCGCAGTGGGGACAGGGAAAGAAGTGTTCGAGTTCCATGGAAGGGGAGTATACGGCCTGTGTCACCCTGAGCGTAGTCGAAGGGCGACACAGGTCGGCAGACGCCAGTCTTTCTTTTCTTGTCGCGACAAGAAAAGAAACAAAAGAAGCGCTCCGCGCGCCAAGCCCCGGCGGCTCCAACGGAAGGCAAGGTATCTGTTATCAGTGCTTGTATGTCTTTGTCATGATGGACGCCGCCGGCCACTAACCGGCAGTGGCGCGCGGATAACCCCGTACAGGCCAGCACGGCCAGTGGAAGCTGTACAAGCGGTTTCTTGGGTACTTCTTTGTCGCGACAAAGAAGTACCGACCCGGCGTCAGCCGTCCTCACAACCTGCTCAGCCTGTCCTTCGCGCTCGCACTCGTCGGATCCAGTTCCACAGCCTTCGTCAGGGCGGAGCGTGCCTCGTCCGGACGGTCGGTTTCCTGCGCGGACCAGCCGAGCAGTTCGTGCGCCTTGGCTGAGTCGGCCCACTTCGCCACGGCCTTCTGCGCGAAGGCATAGGCATCCTGCTTGCGGTCGATGCCGATGGCGAGTGTCACGATCTTCTCGAACAGGGCGATATCGGCGTCGGGTTCATCAAGCAGCAGCGCATACTGTTCAAAAGCGCCCGAAGCATCTCCTGCTTCCAGCGAGGCCTCGGCCAGGCGGCGGCGGACTTCTTTCTGCGGCTGGAAGCCGTTCTGCAGCGAGTACCGCAGGAACGTCACGGCGTTGCCGTAATCCTTCATCACCGTATAGGCGCGCCCCAGGAAGTACTGGATCTCGGGTTTCTCGGGGTCCAGGTTGTACGCGCGCTCAAAGGACGACAGCGCCTCCTGCGGGCGCTCGGTGGTGAGCTGGCAGTACCCCTGCACGATCCATGCGTCGCGGTAATCATCCTGTTGGCGGAGCACGTCGATGAGCAGCGGCAGAGCCAGCTCGCACTCCTGCACCTGCGCGAGCGTGCGCGCGAGGAGCGTGGTCAGGTGGATGGGTTTGCTTTCGGGGAACACCGCGAACTCGTCGTATGCGGACTGGAGCGTGCGGGCGTAGGCGCGCAGTGTCGGATCCCACCCGGTCATCACTGTCTGCAGTTCCGCCTTCGCCACCTCGTGGTCGCCGCGGACGATGGCGAGCAGCGCGAGGCCGTAGTGCTTCTGAGGCGAATCCACGGCGTTCTCCAGCAGCGTGCGGGCCTGCACCATCTCGCCTGTGCGCAGCTGCACGATCACCTGCAGCAGCAGCAGATCCTCATCGCGCGCACCCTGTTCCTTGAGCGCCTGGATCGTCGTCTTCACTCCCTCGATATCACGACGCTGCATCTGGGCCTGCGCCAGCTTGCGCAGCGCGGGGATGCCGCCGCCTTCGCGTACCGATGCGTCGTACTCCGCCTGCGCGGCCGCCCACTCTCCCTGCAGTGCGAGCAGATCTCCCTGACGGAGGTGGATCAGCACGCGGTCGTCGGTGTCCGTGATCTCGTCGGGCAGCTGGAGCGCAGGTCCGGACGCGTCCTGTCCCGACTCAATGCGCCGCTGGATCGCCTTCGCTGACGAGTTGAGTTGCGACCACAGCACAAACAACAACGTCGCGGCCACGGCCACGGCCGCGACCACCGGCACGGCGATGCGCAGGGGGATCTTCATTGCACGGCAAAGACTACCAGCCGGACGGCGCATCGACGAGCGCGATTCGTCTGCTTTTGCGAGATCAGATCGCGGGGCTCATCTCGCCGTCGTCGCCGTGGCGGGAACCGCCCACCGTCTGACGCGCGGCGGCGTCCGCGATGTTCTTGGGGATGACGGCCTCAACGGCGCCCCACTTGGCCTCGCCCTCCTGGGGCAGAAGGATCGTGACCTGGTCACCGACCTCCGCGCGATAGAACGTGACGGAGGCGAGGAGCACGCGGAAAGACTTGCCTTCGGCGAGCACCTTGTACTGCCCGTCCTCCTGGATCAGGAGTCCGAGCGCCGTGCGGCGGGGGACCGGGGCGATCTGCTTGTAGATGAATTTACCTTCGTCGGTGATGGTCAGCTTCATGCCGTCGCCTTCCACCAGTTTGCTCTTGCTCGCGTAGTTGGCCGGGACGGGATACGTCTGGCCCTTGGCGTCCATCATGTTCTGTCCGTCAAACGATCCCTCGATCACGCGTCCGCTCACGGCCCCACCGGCCGAGATCGAACTGGCGCGCTGCATGTGGCGCTCGCGTCCGCTGTCCGCTACTCCAGTCATGTCGCGCAGCATGGCGTGCGCGGTTTTCAGCGAAGACATGGCGCTGTCGATCAGTTCCTGAATCTGGACCAGCGAGTCGTCGGACATAACGGGAATGGGGAGGGAGTGTGTGGGGCGACGTGTGCTTCGCACCCGGCAACTCAGAGGGGCCTCTCATCCACATCCAGTCGGGTCGTGTCTAACCGCTTCTGCATGTCGATGTCTGTGAGGAGACCGGCCTGAGCGCCGATCGTGCCAAGTACACTTGTCGCGTTTATCGTACCTGCACGGAGCATTGTTGGCAAGTCCAGACTGCGGATCCGTGCCCACGTGGCGCCCGTTCCGAACGCGTCTCCGGCGCCCGTCGTATCGACGACTTCCGCCTCCTCTATAGCGGGGCAGGTATAGAGCGTCCGGCCGTCGCTGGCCATGCAGCCCCTGGGCCCGTCAGACACGCAGACGATGCTGGCACCGGCTTTGAGCAGAGCCTCGATGGCGCGCTCGGGCGACTGCTTGTGTGTGAAGGTGAGCGCTTCTTCCTTATTGAGCAGGAGCAGATCGGTCTGTTTGAGCAGCGCGACATTGTCGGCGTGCTCCATGCCGCGCTTGAGATGGCGGCCGCCCGGGTTCCACGTCATGCCCATCTTCGGATTGCCGCGGAGCATCATGACGATGTCATCCTGGATGACGCAGCTGTCCTCATGGATGTGGTTGAAGTAGAGCCAGTCGTGCCCGGCTACGGTTTCGCGGTCAAACGTGACGTCGTGCAGGTGCGCGTTCACGCCGTTGGCGTAGAGAATCACGCGCTCACCGCACTCGACGTTCATGATGATCGAAAATCCGGACGTCTCGTTCTCCACGATCGTCGCCGCGCTGCTGTCCACTCCCTCGCGGTCGAGATTCTGCAGGATGCGCTCGCCCCACTGGTCGCTTCCGACGATGCCCGAAAAGCCCGCTTCGCAGCCCAGGCGGCGCAGGCCGATGGCGGTGTTGGTGGCGCCGCCGCCGCAGGTTTCGATGACCTGTTCGATGCGGATCTTGGCTCCGAGCGGGAACGTGATGGCATCATTCTTCACGCAGGCGATGCCCGTGCCGGTGCGCACGAAAAGATCCACCGTCGCTCCGCCGATCGAGACGGTGCGGACGGCCGGCTGCGGGGAAGGGGAGGGTGTCATGCGTGCGGGGGGCGCCGATCACCCATGGTAGCGCTGATGCATGTCCTGGAGAAACGCGGCGGTCTGCAATTTCATGCGGCGGCGCTTCCACCAGAATCCGAAGACGACGAGGCTCGCGCCGATGCTGCCCCACAGCGCCACGGGCGGCACGCCGCTGCCAGGCACGGACGGAGCGCCCGCGTGCAGGCCGTTGTCGTTGGGGAGTCCGGTGTTGGGTCTGAACGGCACGGGATCCTCGGCCGACGGGTGGAAGCCCGGGGCGCCCGCGACGGGCGTGCCTTCGGCGGTCACCGAGAGATCGAGCGCGGCCTCGCCGGTGGTGAGGACGGGGGTGAGGCGCATGTAGTAGGTGACGCCGTTGAGCAGGTCACGCAGGAAGTAGAGGCGCAGGTCGCCGTTGAGCTGACGCCGCTCGATGTAGCGGCCCGGCTCCACGCCGTATTCCAGAAGGAAGGAACCGAGGGACTCCTCGGGGTAGATCCACTTAAGGACGAGGGCGCTGTCCTGCGGCGTGACCGTCAGCGCGAGGCCGAGCGGGCTCGCCTTCACGACCGTCTTCTCGGAGCTTTCCAGTTCGCCCTTCTTCGCCGTGACGGCGAAGTAATAATCCACGCCCGGCTTGAGGCCGAGCACGCTCGCGCCTTCCTGGGGCTTCTGGGTGTCGAGCGTCGTGGAGAAGTTGTCGGCTCCCGTGCCGACGTAGACGAGGTACGAGGTGATGCCTTCCTCCGTCACCGGATCCCAGAGGAGGTCGACGCCGTTGGTCTTGGGCTCGGCGCGCAGGTTCTGCACGGGGGGGATGGCGCGCGGGGAGACGTGGAGGATGCCGCGCACTTCGGTCTTGTTGCCCGCCTCATCCACGGCCACCACGGCCGGCTGGTAATCGCCGGGGGCCGGCGCCTGGAGCGTCACGCGGTACGTGCCTTTCTCGGATGCGTCCTCACTCAGCGCGATGTCGCGGTCCTCCAGCGTGACGTGGACGTCGGGTAGCCCGGACTCAGCCTGGACCGTCAATTGCAGATCCTGTCCCTCATACGGCTCCTCGGGATCGAATGCGAACTGCAAATCGGGGCCCGTACCGTCGCGGACGAGATGCAGGTTGCCGGAATCGAAGCGCAGGCTCGGGTCGACGTTGTCATCCTGTATGCGGATCGTGTATTCGTTGTAACTCGGGTCCAGCTCGACGGGGATCGAGAATTTTCCGTCCTCGTCGGTCTCGCCCGCGGTATCCGCTTTGCCGCCCGTGATGATGAGGTTGGCGAGCTTGGGCCCGATGCCTTCGAGCAGGATATTGGTACCCTTGATCGTCTGGTCGTTCTTGTGCGAAAGAATCTCGATGCGACGGGTCTCGTTGGTGCCGGTATCGGCGGTGACCGTGATCTCCACCTGGCCGCGAATGACCTTCGACGGATCGGTGTGGTCCTCCACGATCAGGAGCTGCTTTCCCGGCTTGGTGAAGCTGACACTCAGGGGGAGCTGCTTCTTGCCGAGGTTCTTGTCCGTGAATTTGATCTGACCGAAGCCGGGGAGCGTCGCGTCCGGATCATTCGGCGCGGCGATGACGGCCGTGTTCACGTAATTCTCGACGGTGCGGTTGAATTCATCCGTTACGCGCACGGTCACGCTGAGCACATCCTTCACCTTTGCGGTCACGGGCATGAGCGTCACCTCGAATCCCGTAGCGGGACCGAAGTCGCCGCTCGGTGCGGGCGCGCTTCCGTCGTCCGTGACCTGGCCGGCGAAGGGATTCCGCGGGACGCCGCCGATGCCGGAGTCGCTGTCTGCGCTGATGCGGACGCTGGAAGCCAGCGTCGTGCCGCTCAGCAGATCCATGGCGCGCAGGATCATGTCTCCCGCTTTGCGCGTGCGGACCGCGAAGGTCATGCGGCCGAAAGCGTCGGTCTGGCGGTCGCCGGGCGTGATGACATCATCAATGCGGCTGGAGACGAGCTCCACCGGACGTCCCGCAAGTGCGTTGCCGAATGCGTCGCGCAGCGTCACGGTGATGCGCGCCTGCGAAACCCCGTCCGCGTCGATCGTTGTCGTGTCCGCGCCCATCGTCGAAGCTGTCGGACTGATGCGGTCGGGGAGCACCTCCATGGCGATCTGGCCCGTGAGCGGAACACCGCGCGAGGCGACCACGAGGCCGTATGTCCCGGCTTCTTCCGTCAGGCCCGCGGGGATGGCGACCACAGCGTTGCCGGTCGTGTCGGTACGGGCGGGGATGGCGATGTCGTCTCCGGCGGGCGTCTGCAGATGCACTTCTACGTTTGTCGAGCTGGCGAAGCCGCTCAGAACAGCCTGTCCCTCCAGGCCCGCGATGATGTCATCCGCCTGAATGCGTCCGCCAGCCACCGCCTCCAGCGGAAGCAGGAGCGCCGTGAACAGCATCAGGAAGCGAAGGAAGTTTGTTTTCATAGATCAGACTATTGTACCAGTTACGGGGGGTTTGCTCAATGGGTCTGTCGCATCCGGACGCCACTTCCACGATTTGTCCAGAACTTTTCCCTGCAGTGCTGGAAGCGGTTTTTGGCAGGGTCACCGCCTGCGTGTATCATTCCGTCCATGAACAAACGCCTCCTCGCCCTTCTCGTCTTTCCGCTGATTCTCGCCGCCTGTGGCGGGGGAGGCGGGAGTTCCACCAGCGCCTGCAAGGAGCAGTTCTGGAACGGCACGGTGGGGATCTGTCTCCCGGCCGACTGGAAGGTCGTGGACCGCGAGACGCTCTCGCAGCGCGGTTTGCCAGACGAAGTGATCCTGGCGTTCCAGGCGGATAAGGCCGTCTCCGGCCAATTCCCGACGGTCACCGTGACGCGTGAGACGGTCAGTGACGGAGTTGATTCCACTGCGTACAGCACCGCCAGCATCCGCTCCGTGGCCACGCTGCCGGGCTACCGCCTGATCGACACCAAGAAGCAGAAGCTCGACGGACAAGACGTGGAGCTGCACACCTTCACCGCCCAGCCGCTCTCCGAGGAGCCCGAGCGCCGTTTCTACCAGGTGAGTGCCGTCTCCAAGGGGGTCGGCTACACGTTCACCGCCCTCACGCCGCTCTCCGTGTCCACGACGCTCGAGAAAGAAGTCCTGGCGATGATGGAATCCGCGTCATTCATCGATCCCAGCGCTTCCAGCGCGAAGTGAAAGAGTGCCTGCAGACCTTTGCGCCGACCAGCTTCTTCCCTATGCTGGGCCGCGCGTTCGCTCATTTGGTGCCGTAGCCAAGTAGTAAGGCAAGGGACTGCAAATCCCTCATGCGTGGGTGCGATCCCCACCGGCACCTCCATTTTTCACAGTGCTCTGCAGCATCCCTTGTATTTTACAATTAAATAATTTTATTGTATAATATAAATAGTTCAATTCACATCGCCCATCGCCCAACAGGAGTCCGCTCCAATGTTGATCCCGCTGTTTGTCGTCGTCACTGTGGTGATCCTGATCCCTCTCCTCTGCATGGCTCTCTCCCCGCAGAAGAAGACGGATCGCCGGAAAAACACCCTCGGTGACTTCCATCAGCTAGATTGATGCGTTGACGCCTCGATGTCATTGAACCCTAGCCTGCCGACACCCGTCGGCAGGCTTATCCTGTAGGACTTTCTTATAGTTGCAAAAAAAGTAAAAATGTTCTATAATATGGAAAACACACTTCATTCCCCCAAAGTCCGTATGGCCAATCGTGATGTCAGTATCGGTATCTGTGGCGTGGTTGTCGGCGTCATTCTCGGCGCCGGCGTTCTCGCCTTCAGTGACGGCACCGCCGTCCAGGCGACCGTCGCGCCCGTCGCGTATCGCGTCATTCCCAAGGGAGGCGTGATTCCGCGTCGTCAGGTGCAGGGCACCGTCCAGCCCGTGGACCGCTCGCGCGCTCCGACGGTGAAAGACGTTGTCGTGCCCGCGGAGGAAACCCCCGTTGTCACCGAAGAAACGCCCTGCACGATCGCCGGCGATATCGTCAAAGAGGTCGCTGCCGCGAACGACAAGGTTCTTCCGGTGAACATCAAGAACACGGCTATCCGCCAGACGCTCAAGGAGACGCTTGAGGGAATTCTCCTGAAGTACTGCAAGGATCAGCATGCGGCTGCCGCGACGTCGTCTTCCAGCGCGTCCTCGGTCGAACCCCGCGACAACGACTGCCATCGTTTCGTGGAGGGCACGTCCCGCTACAACCAGTGCAGAGTGAATGAGACGCAGGGCAAGAGCTATCCGTAACCCCTTTTCGTGACTTTTTCTCAGGGGCGCCTTCCGGCGCCCCTTTGATTAAGGCGCGTATCGCGCGCGTGACGGGAAATTTTTTGAAGTTTGCTCTTCTACTCAAGCTTTGTTACATTTCCGAAAATACCATGACGCCGAAAAGCTCATCCCCGCAGGCCTCGACTTCCCCCAAAGACTACGTGATCGCCACGATGGGAAGCCATTCCGCGCTCCAGATCCTCAAGGGCGCGCGCGACGAGGGCATGCGCAATCTCGTCATCTGCAAGAAGGGAAAGGAGCGTCCGTACAAGAGTTACGGCGTCGCGGATGAGATTCTCTACGTCGACGACTGGAACCAGTGGGACGACAAGCTGGAGGCCGAACTGCAGAAGCGCAACGCCATCATCATCCCGCACGGATCGTTCATCGCGTACCTGGGGCACGACAAGGTCCGTTCCATGAAGGCGATGTACTACGGCACTAAGGAGATTCTCCAGTGGGAATCCGACCGCGTGATGGAGCGCGAGTGGCTGCTGAAATCCGACATTCTCCTGCCCCGCGTGTTCGAGAAGCCCGAGGACATCGACCGCCCGGTCATCGTCAAATTCCATGGAGCCGGCGGCGGCTTCGGCTACTTCGTCGTCAAATCGCCGGAGCAGTTCTACGAAGTGAAAGAGCGCAAATATCCGGATGACGATGACTTCGTGATCCAGGAGTACATCGTCGGCGTGCCCATCTACATCCACTATTTCCAGTCGCCGATCACAGGCGAACTGGAGATCATGGGCATGGACAAGCGCTACGAATCCAACGCCGATTCCATCGGGCGCATCCGCGCCGAGGACCAGCTCGCCTCCAACATTCATACGAGTTACACGATCGTCGGCAACTTCCCGGTCGTCATCCGCGAGTCGCTGTTGCCTGAACTCTTCGAGATGGGCGAGCGCGTGGTGAAGGTCAGCCGCGATCTGTGCGGCAAAGGCCTGTTCGGGCCGTTCTGTCTGGAGACGATCATCACCCGCAAGCTGAAGATCTTCGTGTTCGAGATCAGCGCGCGCATCGTCGCGGGCACGAACCCGTACATTGAAGGCTCGCCTTACACTGCCCTCAAATACGACGTGCCGATGTCCACGGGCCGCAGGATCGCGCGCGAGATCAAACAGGGAATCGAGCAGGGGAGGCTCGCGGAGATTCTGGACTGAGGCTGTACACTGCCATCATGAACACCGCCGATCTGCTCAACGGCTACGACCTGGAGAATCTGACGATTGGCGTGCTTGGCGGACACAGCGCCCTCGATGTCGCGCACGGCGCGCGCCAGTTCGGCTTCCGCACGGTGGCGGTGGCGAAGAAGGGCCGCGAAAAAACCTACGCCACGCACTTCAAAGTGCGGGAAGGGGGGAAGGGCTGCATCGACGAGACGATCGTGGTCGATGATTTCCAGGATATCCTGAAGAAAGACGTCCAGCAGAAGCTGAGAAAGATGAACACGTTGTTTGTTCATAATCGCTACTTCTGGGTCTACTTCAAAGACTTTTCCCAGGTCGAAAACGACTTCAACGTTCCCATCATCGGCTCGCGCACGCTGCTCAAGCTGGAAGAGCGCGATCAGCCGTACACGCAGTACGATCTTCTGAAAGATGCCGGCATCCGCACGCCGAAGATTTTCAAGAGCGCCAAAGACATCGACCGGCCGGTGCTCGTGAAAGCGAGTGAGGCGTTGAGGAGTTATGAGCGTGGATTTTTTGTAGTCGCTAACGAATCACAGTGGGAACATCACGGATCTGAACTCGAAAAAGAAGGAAAGATTTCAAAGAATTGGAGAACAGCAACAATTGAAGAGTTCGTTGTGGGCGCACCAGTGAATTTCAATTTCTTTTACTCTCCTCTAACGGGAGAGTTGGAGCTATTGGGCACTGATACTCGTAGGCAAACTAACTTAGATGGTTTTTTGAGAATGACGATTGAACAACAGACAATTGCTAGAATGCATGTTCCCTTAAAGATGATTGAAACAGGTCATATCGCCGTCACCGTGAAGGAGTCGATCCTGGAGAAGGCCTTCGATCTCGGTG
>CAZFBZ010000018.1:19495-25321 GCA_964517345.1 uncultured Candidatus Peribacteria bacterium
GTGGGGCTGTAGCTCAGTTGCCCCGGTTCGCGGAGCGAACCGAAATTAGACAAACATGCTCGGCTGATCCTGATATACTCCCAGTCGGTTCTTCCGTGGGGCTGTAGCTCAGTTGGCTAGAGCATCTGCTTTGCAAGCAGAGGGTCAGGGGTTCGAATCCCCTCAGCTCCACCATCAGGGAATTGGAACTTCAGAAATGGCAATTCTATAAAGAATTATGAGTATATAGGCGATTCTGACCGAGTTCCAAATCGAGAATTCACACTCCATTGAATTCTTGTAGCTCAATGCAGCGAGTGGCTGTGCTTGGCGGTTTTTTTGGAGTTCCAAATCCTCGTAGTTGGTGCACTAGCTTCTTGGGAGTGATCGCCAACACCTATTTTTTGTGTTAATTTCGGCATAAATGGCTGACATTGTTGTCTCACAGCCTGGCCCCGACGCGAAGAAACTCCCCAAAGCGGGGCTTTTTCACAGGCTGATACGTGAGATAACGGCACTCCTCTTCTGGACGTATCTTCTTCTGAAGCTCTTTGTGTTCGATGTGGATGTCTATCTGATGAGCACCTACTTGCCTGAGTACGCCTGGCTGCTGAAGTTCAAATTTTTCCTGATCATCGGACTCATCGCTGCTTTCTGGCTTTTCACAAAAAGCCGTTTCGTATTGATCTGGTTTCTGTATGTCACGCTCTACCCCCTCGTCATCGTCTGCTGGAAGATCCCTCTCTTCGTTCTGAAACAACGAAGCTGGGTTCTGGCTTTTGCGATCATCAACGGTGTTGTGTCGTTCTTTCGATCCATCAAGTATAAGTTCATCTCGGCCACGCTTTTCTTGCTTGCTGCGGTAATTGTCTTGGTGGTTCCTGAAAAAATTTCTTTGTGGGTGGCGATCACCGTCATCTTCGGTCTGTTATGTGCAGCCTATATCCGCAGTATTCTCTTTATCTTTAGACCGTCAGCGTTGTACGAGATCCACGCTAAAGCAGTGGCAGGATTGATAGACGCAGGGAAGAATTCCTATTCCCTGGAGAAAGAGATCAAGGGTATGGCGGTAGCACAGCTTTCCGATAAGCAACTGGAAAAGTGGGTTTCTGGTTTGCAATTCGCGATCCTCTACAATCGCGGCTGCTATTTCGTTTCCAAGAAGCTACGCGACTACCAGAACAGCAAGTTTAGTTTCATGTCTTACCTGGTGAACTTGTTCTTCATCATAGTCGCGACGATTTTTGCCTTTGCTCTGATCAACTACGGGCTTTATAAAATCAACAACACGTACTTCGACGTTACCAGGTCCGGCTTCTTCTATTTCTTCTCCTACAGCTTCAGCACCTTCACGTTCAGCGGGATATCTGAGATTGCTGCCGTGACCCCGGTCAGTCAACTTTCTCAGATGATTGAGAAATTCTTCGCTCTGTTCGTCGGTTTCATCTTCGTGAGCCATCTCTTCTCTATAAGAAGCGATCGCTATGCCAATGAAATGGGAGAGGTGATCGCTGTCATCAAAAAGCGCGGCGATGATATGGGAGCTTTTATTGAAGACGAATATAAGCTTACCTTCGAGGAGGCCATGAAAGAATTGGAACGGCTGAAGGGCAACATGTTGAATTTCATCTATCTACTCTCGAAGGGTATTGAGTGAAAGTTCAAAATCGTTTATCAGAGCTATATTGCATAAATGAACAGCAAAGCGAATACTTTCATTATGCTCCGTCTACTTTCCACTATCGTACTTGGCATAACTCTTACTGGCTGTACCGCAGTATCAAACACTCAGAAAGTACCCACGCCACAGGCGAAGACTTATGACATAGATGTTTCCTGTAATAATGTTGCGGGCAATGCCTTCGAGATATGCGATCCTCTTCAGAAGGATGAGTGTGATGAAACAACTACGATATATAGCTGCTACTACGGGAGTTCTTTTCACATCAAGTGTGATAAGGCGACTGTTCAAGTTATAGGGAATATATATTCATGTACTACACATGACGGTAAAAGCGTCCGAATTACTGTTACCAATTGAGTTCCAAATCGTTCCCCACAGCTCATTGACTGAGTCTCGATTACAAGATCAGGCCATCATTTTTCGCTGTTTGACTGTTGAGGATCATTATCAGGCAATCGAGTGAAAATTTCAGCTCTGCGAACTTTCTCGCCAGTTCGAGCGGATCTAGTGTCAGTTCAAAAACTTTCCCCTCAGCTCCACCATTCGACTCGACCTTCGACAGGCTCAGGGTTCGGGCCACGTTGCCGATGTCGAATGACCCTGTATCTGCCGCAAAAAAACCCCGCACCAGTTGGCACGGGGCTTTGAGGAGACCGGGAATCAGAGTTTCTTGCACTCGCGCGTCACCGTGCCGTCATTGCACTTCTTGATGATGCAGCTGCCGATGCGCTGCGTCTCGCATCGCAGACCTGTCGTGTTGGGCGTGGAGGACGATGACGAGGATGGGCACTCGCGCTTGACCTGATCGCCGCAGGTGACGATCACGCAGCCCGTGGCTTCGTCTTTCTTGCGGGTGCAGTTGTTGGCCTGGACGGGCGGACGCACGCCGCCCTCGCACAGACACACGTTGTAGGAGGTGCCGTCACTGCATGCCACCTTGCAGCCAGTCTTGCGGCAGTCCACTGGTCCGGAACTCGTGGAGGTGGATGTCGACGTGGAACTCGCCTGGTCGCCGCAGCGCTCCAGGTACATCAGCTTCAGTTTGGCGTAGTCGGGGGAATCGGGTGTCAGTTTGCCCAGCTTGATCCGCAGTTCCATGCAGGCGGAGAGCGGTGTGCTGTTGTCACATTTCAGCCACAGACAGCGATTGGCGTCGCGGCCCTCGATGATTTTGCCGGTGCACGAGGCTTTCACTTTTGCATTCTGTGCATCAGCTTCTCTGCAGGGGTTCTCGGTGGTCTGTGTGACTGCATCACACTTGAGCCAGAGGCACTTGTTCGCGTCCCAGCTTTGCACGATGGTGCCGGCGCATGAGGCTTTGACCCGCGCATTGTTCACGTCGGCATCTGCGCAGAGATTGGTTTCGCTCGGGGCGCACTTGAGCCACACGCACCGGTTGGCGTCGCGGCTCTCGATGATCTGGCCTGTGCACGAGGCTTTGACGCGCGCGTTGTTCGTGTCGGCGTCTTTACAGGTGGTTTCGGTCTGGGCGCTGACGAGGCTGACCGCCAGCAGAAGCGGCAGCGCGGCGGCTGCCAGCAGGGAACGGGCTTTCATGCAAAAATGAGGGGAAAGAGCCCCTGCATGATGCTCCGGCCCGCGCTGAAATCAATTGCGGGCGTTCGTGACGAGGGTCGATCAGAACTGCGTCACCGGCACGTTCGCCCCCGGGATGATGTTCTTCACCGGCGAGAAGAGCACGTCGGTCGTGCCCGTGAGCCACGCCACGCACCACAGGAAGAAGAAGATCGAGAGGATGATGATCAGGTTGTAGATGCCGCCGATTTTCTTCATCCACTCGCCTTCGCCGATCAAATCACCCAGCTTCTCACGGTACTTCATCATCGAAAGCGACAAGACCATGCCCAAGATGCTGAGGACGATTCTGGTCATGGGATGATCAGGCGATGGCGGCGTCGATCTCGCGCTTCATGTCCTCCTTGGACTTGGCGCCGACCAGCGTCTTCACGGGCTCTCCGCCCTTGAAGATGATGAACGTGGGAATGCTCATCACGCTGAATTTTCCCGGGATGTCGTTGTTCTCGTCGACGTTCATCTTGGTGAACGTGACCTTGCCCTGGTACTCCGCGCCGAGCTCCTCAAAGATGGGGATCATCGCCTTGCACGGACCGCACCACGGAGCCCAAAAATCGACGACGACGGGGAGGGCGGACTTGAGGACTTCCTTCTCGAAGTCGGCATCCATGATGACTTTGACCATGTGGTGATAGGGGAAAGACACTGTCAGTATACGCCCGGCGAAGAGTGGCGCCAACGTTGCCGCGCGGATCTCAATCCTCGCGTCCGCGCGTGAGAATCTCGCGCGTGATCTGTTTGCCGATCTCCACTGCCGGCTGGCCGTAGGGGTCGATGCGGTAGAGCTTGCCGAGCAACACGACTTCGGCGAGGAACAGGTAGAACAGCTGTCCCAGATGGTTGCTGTCGAGGCGGGTGAGCGAGATGGTGACGTGCGGGCGCTTGACGCTCGTGAGGGCCTGGCTGGTGCCCTCGTAGCAGGCGTCGAGGAGCTGGCCGAAGGTCTTGCCTGCGATGTAGCGAAACTGGTCGTCCATGTCCTCGGGGACCGTCAGGCGGGGTTTCTCCTGCTCCGTGATGAAGATGTGCCACGCTTTGCGCGGGCCGGCCATCCACTGCTGCAGGAGCGAGTGCTGGTCCTGCGTGCCCATGGCCGCAAGCGGGATAGGATTACTGGTTTCCTTCTTGCCGAGGCTCTCGGCGATCAGCTGCTGGTTCCAGCGTGCGATGGACCGCATGCGCATGCCGTAAGGCATGATGATGCGCACCGGATAGCCGCGCTTCGTATCCAGCAGATACTGGACGCTCGCGAGGAGCGCCGCGGGGTTCTCGTCCAGCTGGGTTTTTTGACACTGCGTGTCGATCTCCTTGGCACCGCGCACGAACGCCGCGAGGTCGCCGTCCAAAAGCGCGAGGGCGAGCAGGCCGACGGGAGTGAATATCGAGTACCGGCCGCCGACGTCCGCTGGGAGCGGCAGCATCGAGATTTTGTTCTCCAGACAGAAATCGTGCAGGTAGCCCTTGTCCGGGTCCGTGATGGCGATGACGCGCTCGGACGGGATCATCTTGCGCTGGCGCTTGAGCTGGTCGTAGCAGAGGAAAAACGCGCTCATCGTCTCCAGCGTCTCGCCCGATTTGCTTACCACCACGACAAGGGCGTTCTTCCAGTCGATCATTTCCATGTACGAGAGCAGCACGGCAGGATCGATGGTGTCGATCAGGACGAACTCCACGGACTGCGGGCTCTCGAACACCTCCTGGATCACCTGCGGGCCGAGGCCGGAGCCGCCGATGCCCACCCACACCACCGTGCGGATGCCTTTGCCCTTTACGCGCATCGCCGTCTCGCGGACGCGCTGGACCATCTGCTTGTCGTAGGGGTTCATGGACCAGCCGTGCTGCCCCTTGGAGCGTTCCTTCAGCCAGTCCTCGATGTAGCGTTTCATGGACGTGCGCAGCGCCGCGAATTCCTGGTCGGGAATTCCCATGGAAGGCGTGATGGCCTTGGCGAGCGCGGCGGAGACGTCGAGGTGCAGCAGGGGGCTTAGAGGGAGCGGAGCGCGGCGGTGACGCGGTCTTCGGTGGAGCGCAGATCGGCGGGCAGATCCTTGAGCGCACGGATCGCCGTAGCCGCATCGTAGCCGAGCGCGGTGAGGGCGGCGATGGCGTCCTGATCGAATTCTCCGCGCGTCGCGCCGGGCGAAGCGGCCGAGAAGATATCGGGCTTCCGCTCCGAGAGCGAGCGTAATTCCAGGATGAGCTTTTCGGCCGTTTTTTTGCCGACGCCTTTGACGTTCTGCAGCAGCGCCGGATCGTCTTCGCGCATCGCCTGCGTGAGGAGCGAGCGGGGGACGGCGCACAGTTCCAGGCCCAATTTCGGACCGATGCCTGCGAGCTTGAGCAATTCTTCGAAGAGGGTGCGGCCCGCGCGGTCGGAGAATCCGTACAGTTCAAAACGATCTTCGCGGACGTAGGTGGATACCCAGAGCATTGCCTGCATCGCCTCGGGCAGCGTGTCCCATACGTCGAGTGGCACGCTCACCCGGTAGCCGACTCCCGCCACGTCCACCGTCACCTCTCCCGGATCCAGCTTGTGAATGGTTCCGCGCAAGTGGGCGATCATAGGC
>CAZFBZ010000018.1:25421-26807 GCA_964517345.1 uncultured Candidatus Peribacteria bacterium
GTTTTCCGCTATAATGAGAAGAAATGCGCACATCAAACAGATATCTCATCGTCGTCAGCATGCTCATGGCGATCGTGCCTCTCGGCGGCATGACCGCGATGCTCGCGAACCGCGATGAGGTCCGTCAGCAATTTGAGGAGGCACTCGATCAGGCGAAGGACGGTTATCGACAGACCGCCAACGTTGCCGCGGTTCAGCGCGTGAATCAGCGTCGGCTGGATGCGGCGGGAGAGCGCATGATGGAACTCGCCAAGCGCGAGCGCGAGATCCGTCTGCGCATGCGGGCGATCCTCGACACGACCGCGAATCTCCAGAACCGGTCGGACTCGCTGCTGGCCTCAGGCGAACGCATGCGCTTCCAGCTGGATACCCAGAAGAACAAAGTCGCCGCTTTTGCCCGATCGCTCTATGTGCGCTCGCTCTCGGATGACACCGGCCCCGAGGCCGGGCGTCTGCTCGTGCGGCGCCTGCTCGGCTCGTCGCTGGGCACCACAGTAGATGAAGATCTGCGCGCGGACGCGCTCATCACAATACAGCGCCAGGTGATCGCCGGCATGCTGCAGGCACGCGACGCGAGTGCGCTGCTGCGCGGCAAGCTCCACGCCGCGGCAGGGGATCTGGGCGAGGAGATCAATGCCCTCGCCGAAGAACGCGAAGAGGTGCTGGAGGAATACGCCGATGTCGTGCGCGATCATGACGCCGCCACCCGGAATATCTCGCTGAGCGCCGCCCAACTCGCCGCCGTCCAGCGCGAGACCCGCCAGGTGCAGGCACAGGTGCTGCGCATGCAGTCCGAGATGGCCCAGATCGACGCTCGTCTGCGCAGCCAGGCCGAACGCGAGCTGATCCAGAAAGGCCTGCGCGAAGCACGCCCCGGCCGGTACAAGGAGGCGCTTCCGACAGGTCCCGACGGATTCACCTGGCCCGCCCGCGGACCGATCTCCGCCGGATTCCACGACAGTCCGTACCTCAAATACTTCGGCGTCCCACATCAGGGAGTGGATATCGTCGTCGGGTTCGGCACGCCCGTCGTTTCCGTCGCCGATGGCATCGTCTTCCTCGCCCGCGACGGCGGTGAACGTGGCTACTCGTACATCCTCATCGGACACCGCGACGGCTATGCCACGCTCTACGGCCACCTGAGCTCTTTCGCCGTCTCCACGGGCCAGCAGGTCGCGCAGGGGCAGGTGATCGGCTACAGCGGCGGCACGCCCGGCACGCACGGCGCCGGTCCGATGACCACCGGAGCGCACCTGCATTTCGAAGTCCTCAAGGGGGGAGTGCACATTAACCCGCGCACGGTCCTGCCCTGAGCGTCACTCGCTCTTGAGCGCCTCGAACATGTGTCCGGTGATGAAAGCAATGGCGTCTTCGTCGGACAGTTCC
>CAZFBZ010000019.1:0-3577 GCA_964517345.1 uncultured Candidatus Peribacteria bacterium
TATTTGACTTATTTATTAATAAGTATGATAATATATTCTAGTTATCCGAGAATCCTAGCACCCGCGATCATGGCCGTCCTCGATCCCCTTCATCCGCTCCAGAGCTCGATCATCGAGCTGCTCGGCCGCGATCCCGGCATGGACATGCAGACGCTGCACGCGCGCCTCACCGGCGAACGTCAGCTCACGGTGTCGGTGCAGAACCTCTACCGCACCGTGGCGCAGATGATCGAGACGCAGATCCTCGTGCGCGAGAAAGGAAAGCTTTCGCTCAACCTCGTCTGGGTCACGCACTTCATCCGCCACGCCGAGGAATTCCGCCGCGGGTACATCGCGTCACCGCAGGACATGTCGGACATCCCGCTCATCGACGGCGACCGTCGCGAATTCTTCGCCGACTCACTCGCGGCGCTCGATCCCGTGTGGAATCACCTGCTCAGCAAAGTCGCAAACCAGTATCCGACGGACCCCATCTGGTACGAGTACAACTCGCACGCGTGGCATGTGCTAGCCATGACCGACACCGAGCTCCGCCTGTATGAATCGCTCGGCAAAGCCGGACACAAGCTGTTCGGCAACGACACGTTTCTGGACCGCCACGGCGCCAGACTGAGCGCGGGCAGCGCGAAGTCGGTTGTCACCGCCGATCCGCCATTCCCCAAGGAGGGCTACTCGCTATGGGTGTGCGGGGACTATCTGGTGGACTGTATCTTCCCCGACCTCATCGCGAAGCACTTCGCGTTCTTCTTCCGCACCGTGAACTCCATGCAGGAGTTCGACCTGCAGCTTTTCTCGGAGGTCTTCAAGATGAAGGCGCGCTGCAAGGTGATGGTCTGGAAATCGTCCGAGGAGTCGCGTCTGCTGCGCTCCAAGTTCGAGCCGTTCTTCCGGTCGACGGCTGCCTGACATCACGGGGGCAGAGGAGCAGAAGCACCCCCGAGGAGCATCCGAGTCATTTTGCCTTGACAACAAAGGTGTCGGCCATATACTTGGCCTCTGCTTCACTTCCGCCCGCAATGAAACCTCCTCCGGATCAGGAGAAAAAGCCCCGCAGCAACCGCCACATCTCCAGCCGCTACATGCGGGACCGGTGGGAGAACTTCTTAAGCCAGGACAAGAGAGGCATGCTCATGGTGGAGGGCGTCCCGGTGGACCAGATCGTGGCAAAGTATGGATCTCCGTTATACGTGATGGTCGAGAGCGAGATCCGCACGCGTCTTCGCCGTTTCAAGAAAGTCTTCGGCAACCAGATCGCGTTGCAGTACGCCGTGAAATGCAACAGCAACCTGGAAATTCTGCGCATCGTCCGCGAGGAGGGTTTTGAGCTGGACTGTTCCAGCGTCGGCGAGCTGATCCTCGGACTGCTGGCGGACTTCAAGCCCAAGCAGCTCACGCTCACCAACCTCTACAAGAGCGAGCAGGATCTCTACTTCGCCGTGAAGATGGGTATTCAGGCCATCACCGCGGACAGCATTGAGGAGATTGAGCACATCGCGCGCACCGCCAAGAAGCTCAAGAAGCACATCGACACCGTGATCCGCGTGAACCCGATGCTGCAGGTGGGCAACTATTCGACGAAAGGAAACAAGTACGGCATCCCCATCGGTTACATCGACCGGGCCATCGACCTCGCCCGCAAGAGCCCGTTCGTGGACTTCCAGGGCTTCCACTTCATGGGCGGCTACGTCTACAACCCGCGCGTCTTCAAGGCCGCGGCCCGCACTTTCGTAAAGCTCATCAAGCGCTGTCAGGACCGCGGCGTGCGCGTGAAGCGCCTGTCGCTCGGCGGCGGGTTCCCGGCCGCTATCGGCGAGCAGGAGGCCTTCCCGATCGAGGACATGAAGGACTTTCCCAAGTACTTCGACGACCTCTGCCTCCGTCACGGACTCCAGCCGCTGCAGCTCATCTTCGAGCCCGGCAAGAGCATCGTGCTCAACGCCGGCATCGGTCTGATGAAAGTCATCGCCAAGAAGCGCCTCGGCAAGACGAGCCGCATGGTGTTGGCCGACGGTTCCAGCTACAACTTCGTCCCCGATGCGCTCGTGCAGGCTGACGACATCAAGTACGACATCCTGCCCGCATCCAAGATGAACGCGCCCCGCATCCACACCGTCACCGTGGCTGGAAGCACCTGCGACTGTTGGGACCTGATCGCCAAGGGCGTCGACATGCCCAAGCTCCGCGCCGGCGACCTGCTGGCCGTGATGGACGTCGGCGGATACGCGCAGGTGATGGCGAGCAACTTCAACACACTCAAGCGCGCCGCAGCCGTCATGATCCACGCGGACGGCACGATGAAGCTCATTCGCCGCCGCGACCGCTACAGCGAGATGTTCGCGCCGGAATTGGACGTGCTGAAGATGGCCGGCCCCAACGAGCTGGAGAAGTACAACAACCTCTACCGCGTGAACATCGACAAGATCTGGAAGGGCTCCAAGGCCAGCAAGCAGCACAAGAAGAGCGAGAAGAAGCAGCTCAAGCAGGAGCAGCTCCTCCAACACATGTTCGAGGAAGTCGCGCGCGGCAACCTGGAGCGCAAGGCATCCGCCAAGCCCCGCGCCAAGCGGACGGCGGCCGCAGGCAAGCGCTGAGTAGCGGTTACTTCGCGGCTTTCCAGCGCTTCTCGACCTCTGCCCAGTTGGTGATATTCCACCCTTCGACGTGCTCAGGGTGGATCGCTTATTTTGCCTCTTTCCAACGGCGTTCCACTTCACTCCAATTAATCACGTTCCAGAACGCCGCGATGTAGTCCGGACGTTTGTTCTGGTACTTGAGGTAGTACGCGTGCTCCCACACGTCGAGGCCGAGGATCGGCGTCTTGCCGTCGGTGACGGGGGAGTCCTGGTTGGGCATGCCGACGACGGCGAGAGCGCCCTTGTCCACGACGAGCCAGGCCCAGCCCGAACCGAACTGGTTCTGCGCGGTTGCATTGAACTGCTCGACGAACGCGTCCCACGTCTTGAAGGATTGCTCGATGGCCGCCTTCAGTTCGGCCCCCGGCTTGCCGCCCGCAGGCGACAGGACGGTCCAGAAGAGACTGTGGTTGTAGTGTCCGCCGCCGTGATTGCGCACCGCGGTCTTCTTGTCGGCCGGAAGCTTGTCGAGGTTCTTCAGCAACGTCTCGACATCTTTGTCCGCCCACTCGGTCCCTTCCACGGCCTTGTTCAACTTATCAATGTACGTCTGATGATGCTTCGTATGATGGATCTCCATCGTCTTCGCATCGAAATACGGTTCGAGGGCGTCGTTGGCGTAAGGCAGAGCGGGGAGGGTGTGAGCCATGAGCATGCGGGGTAAAGGATGAGATGATTCTACTCTTGTGACGGGCGGGCGGCGCAAACGTGACAGGCGGAAAAGGGATCAACGGATGGACGCGGCGGGTGCATACTGGCGCCATGCAGGTCACGGTCCTCGATGATCAGCGGCTGGCGGCATGGGAAGCCTGGTTCCGGGCCCTCCCCGACGCCCCCCTGTGGCAATCCCCTGCCTGGAAGGCTTTCCAGGAGGCGCTGGGACGCCAGACGCGCGTGTACGCGCTGATGGACGGCAAGACGCTCCGCGGCGCGGCACTGGTCGT
>CAZFBZ010000019.1:3677-25999 GCA_964517345.1 uncultured Candidatus Peribacteria bacterium
CAGAGCCTCCCTGGCAGCTTCCTGCTGCTCGCCTATGCCCCAAAAACGCCCCAGGACGCGTCGCCCGGGGACAAAGCCGCAGGGACAGGGGCAGCGCCCATTGCGGGCCTTATGGGGGCCGTCTGGGGCACGCAGGGGATCTATTACTACGGCGCCTCGTCCCACGAGGCCCGGGCCCTCATGGCCCCCTACGCACTGCAATGGCAGGCCATGCTGCGCTGCCGGACTGCGGGGTGCCGCAGCTATGACCTGTTCGGCATCGCACCGGAGGGGGCGGGGAGCCGTCACCCGTGGGGGGGCGTGAGCGACTTCAAGGCGAAGTTCGGCGGCACGGTCATCACCTATCCCCCGGAGCAGCAACTCGTGTTCCGGCCAGTGGCACATGCGGCGCTGAAGATGAAGAGAAAGATCTTGGGCTGAGAGTGACACTCGCACTGGTCGTGCTGGCAATAGCAGCGTTGTCCGCCCTTCGACTACGCTCAGGGTGACATAGCCTTTGTCCTGCTTCGACAGGCTCAGCATGACAACGATACGTCCCTCGTTACGAAATCCGCTCCGCGGGTTTCTACTCGGGATGACATATTTTTTGTGCCCTTCAGCAAGTTCAGGGTAACGACGCTTTTTCCCCAGACACGAAAAAACCCCCGCCTTGCGGCGGGGGTTTCTCGTGGCTTTTCAGCCATAGACACTGTGTCTATTCCGGCTAGGCGATTAGCTCTGGTAGCTGGTGGACTTGACCGTCGTGTCCGGGTACTCGACCCAGCGGAAGACCGCGGAAGTCGTGGTACCGGCACCAATGGAGGTGGAGTCCTTGTCGAGCCACTCGAGGTGACTGTTGCTCGATCCAGCACCGAACGTGGTGTTGGAAATGTTGTCGAAGTTCTGGAGCGACACCTGGAGGGTGGAAGTCGACGTGGACGAGACCTTGGAGTTGGTGACGTTGGACTGGAGCACGAACGTCTGGTCCGTGGCCTGGTCGATCGTCGTGTTCACGCTGGACTGCGCCGTGTCGGCGAGGCCCGAGCAGTAGACGACGAAGGAACCGGAGGCGCTTCCGACGATCGCCACGCCGGCCGTCGTCATCGACGTGCAGGACTTGGTGATCGTGGAGTTGGCCTTGTTGAAGAACTTGAAGCCCGTCGTGTCGAGCGCCACGTTCGTGGCGTTGACGTTGAAGACCACACCCGAGAGGATGACCTTGTTCAGGCCGTTCTTCGAGTTACCGTGGGCCGCAACGGCGACCTTGAACTGACCGATGTCCGAGACGCCGGTCGGCACGTTGGTGCCGTTGGCATCCGGGTTGGCGTTCGCGATCGTCACGATCTTGGAGAGGACCGAGAAGTTCTTGTTACCAACGATATCAACGTTGGCGGCAGCGGGAGCGGAGACTCCGATGAAGACCTCGCCTTCACCCGAAGTGTCAGAATCGCTGAAAGCCAGGTTGTTGCTCGACTGGTCACCGCGGGCGCGCACTGCGCCGGAACCCGTGGCGTTGTTCGAGACAGCCTGCTTGGTGATCCAGAACTGGAGGGTCTCTCCAGCGAGGGCACCATCAACGTCGGTCTTCAGCGTCGGCTTGACGAGCACCTTCACGTCAGTTCCCTTCGGAATGACGAGCTGGCGGCTCTGCATCTTGGCGCAGAAGGCCTGGGACGTACCACCACCCGGCGTGACGCCGAGCGTGTCATCCGATCCGCAACCACCAACCGTAGCGGAAGCGAACGGAGTCGTAGCACCGTCCTTGTAGAGCTCGAGACGGTCAACGGACGTGGCCGTGGAACCGGACGAGTTGATCTGGAGATCCGTGATAGCGATGTCTTCGTTCTCAGCACGGACGTTCAGACGGAGGACCGAGTCAGCCGTCGCTCCACCGAGGAGCTGGCGGTTGCGCAGCGGCGTGTTGTCCTTGGAGACGTACAGGTTACCCTGGCTGACGAGGCTGTAGAGCATCGAGCTGACCGTGGTCACCACGATGTCGCAGCTGCTCACCGAGCAGGTTCCGTTCGTCTTGATGCCGCTCAGATCCGTTCCGCGGTCGACCTGCTCAGCGCTGATGTAGTCGCTGTCGGCCGTGCTGAACTGGAGCTGGAGGTCATCGTTCGTGAGGGAAGCGGAGATGTCTCCGTGTACCTCGAAGACCACAGTCTTCTCCTTCGGGATGACGAAGCCGCCACCCGTGAGCTGGTTGAACGTGATCTTGCTGTTCTGGCTGGTCGCACCCTTCTCGAGGATCGTGTCAACCTTGCCGTCCTGATCAGTGTCCACCCAGAGGGTGTAGTTCTGAGCATTGTTCAGAGAACCGGACTGCGAGGAGAAGATAGCCTTCGTGAAGAGAACGTCCTTGGCCTCACCGGCGCGAGTCTCGAAGCGCAGCAAGTTGATGTTCTTGCTGTTCTTGACGGCCGTGTCGGCGGAACCAATGGACTTCACAGCGACGGTCAGAGTCGCGTCAGCAATGCGCTGAGCGTTACCCGTGATCGTACCGCGGGGGCGAACGTCGTTGACCTTGTCACCCGTCGAGACACCTTCGACATCCATCTGGTAGGTCGTCGAAGCAGTCATGAGCGAGCTGAAGGTGCAACCCGTGGTGTTCGTGCCGGACGAGAGGGTCGTCGGCTCACCACAGATGTGGACCTTGAACTGGTCGCCGTTCTTCGGGCTGACGCCCGTGCCGTTGTCGATGAAGTCGACGCGGAGCTCGAACGTTTCCTTGCCGGAGACCTCGAAGTCGTCGAAGCGGTACACCTGGTAGACACCTACGCCGCTCGTACGGGCGGAATCAGTGGCATTGGTGGACATGCGGACGCCCTCGATGCTGCGACCCGTCGTCTTGTTGCGGAGGGTCACGTTCTCGAGCACGGAGCTGATCGGCAGGGCGATGAGACCACCGGTGGTGGTGTTACCCTGGACAGCCACGAAGAGCTTGCGGATGTCGATCTTGTCGCCGCCCGTCGTGAAGATCACGTTGGCGAGGACTGCATCGTTCTGATCGCGCGTGTAGGTCTGCTGAGCCGGGCCATCGATCTCGACGGTGAATTCACCAGCGTCGATCGTGACCGTGTCCGCGTTGTCCGTCGGGATCGAAACGCGGGAACCGTAGAGCTGACCGTTGACGCCGTATCCGTACAGGGAACCGACGGCGAAGACGTCAGAGTCCTCTTCGAAGTGCATGACGACCGTGTCGCCAGCACCGCCGGCGACATCGCCGACGATTTCGAGCGTGATCTTGTCACCCTCGAGGATCGTGAAGGGGGGATCGAAGACGAAGGTGACGAAGTCACCCGTCGTCGACGCGATCGTGTTCGTCACGACCGTGCCGTCGCTGCGGCGGATCTTGAGGTTTCCGACATCACCATCGCCGGCCGAACCGTTCTGCTCCATGGTCATGGAGTAGAGAGTCTGGTCCTCGACGGAGTCCGTGGAGACCTGGAACTTACCGAGGACAACACCGTTGTCGCCGACGTTCACTTCGTCCGGAGACACCGTGCGGTACTCGATGGTCACTTTACCGCTGCGGACAGCGGCGACCTTGAACGTGCTTCCGCGCATCGGGAAGTTGCCCGTGACCTGCTTGGCGTTGGAACCGAAGTCGGAGGGGAGCTCAACAGCGAAGTTGTGCTCGGCCGACGTCGTGGCCGTGGACAGGAAGTCACCGACGATATCCACCGTCACCGTCTTGCAGGCCGAAACCGTCAGAGGCGAGGAGAGGTGGAGGTTGGAGGTCTGATCCTTGGAATCGATCGTGCGCTTGCGGGAAACGCGAGCGCCGTTCACCGCGGCGTAGACGCCGTCGATGTCCGTCTCCGAGCCGAAGCCTTCGTGGAGAACCGTGAGGTCCTCAACCGAGACGGCATCGTCACAGGAAGCGGTGAGGTCGAGCGAGAGCATGGTCACGCCGACAGCACCCTGGGGAACCGTGTCCCCGACCGGGTTCTTGGAGGAGACAGTCACGTCGAGCGTTCCATTGCTGGTCGGCAGCGTGCTGTAACCGTTGAACGACATGGAATCCGAGAAGGTCTCGCCGTCGAGCGACTCGATGTCGCTGGCGGTGACCGTGTACTCGTCACCAGCCGGGAGGTCGCCGGACAGGGTCAGTTCGACCGTGTCATCGGCAACGAGCTTGGCGGACGTGACCGTCACGGCCGGGTTGGCTCCGGAGATGGTGTAGTTGGCAGCCGTCTCGGCGGTCGTCTGGTCGACGTCCACCGTGAAGGTGACCTCAACCTTGTTCGACGCCGTGGCGACAGCATCGCTGATGCCTGCCTCAACGGGCTGGGTGCCGGTGCCACAATCGACACCGAAGCTCAGACCCTGATCGACGCGATGAAGCATGACGACCATTTCGGCACGGTTCATGTTGTCGTTCGGGCGGACGCGGCCCGTGGAGTCGTCACCCTGGAGGACGCAGTGATCTGCGGCCGTCTGGATGCCCTCCGTGTACCACTGACCCGAGGGGTTATCCACGAACTGGGGCGCATCGCCGGTACCCTCGAGAGCGAAGGCGCGGACGATGAGCGCAGCAGCCTCAGCGCGGTTAATGTTGGCGCCGGGGCGTGCGTAACACGGATGGCTGCCGTAGCAGTTGCCGTCACCCTTGACCCACTGCTCCTTGGCGGCTTCCTCCATGTAGGGGTAGTACCAGGCCGAAGCCTTGACGTCGTCAAAGCTGGCAACAGCCGGGGGGGTGGAAAGGAGTCCACCGTTCATCATAACGAGCAGCTTCACGAACTCGGCGCGGTTCGCCAGATCGGCGGCGCGGAAGCTCGGCTGCGTCGTGTCGAGGATGCCGTCGCTCGTGAGAGCATCAACGGCTTCCCCGTACCAGACACCCGACGGAACGTCGTTGTACGCGAGAGCCGTGCCCATGGTGGACAGGGTGATCGCGGTCGCAGACAGACCGGCGAGGACTTTCTTCAAACGAGAAATGTCCATATTAAGGAAGTAAAGAGAGGAAATAAAAGAAGGATTGATTGATGAGGTTGGTGCGGTGCAGAGATCCGGAGATGACTGCGGTCTTGCGTCGTGAGATTGAACGCGACCTTCGCAGAGCGAAGACAGGCGCTCGTCTCCTTAAATATAAAGAGGTCACACAAGGGCAGACACCTTATATATAGGCTGAGTGGGCGATACTCCCTTGCGGGGGTGGCAGACACTCAACAAGAAGGAACTACGAAAAAAACGGACCAAACACCGTGAAAAGCACGACCCAATCGCCCATGGAGGGCGCGGATGTGAAGATTGTCTCCGGGAGGAGGCAATGTGCCGAAATGACAATGAACATACAGTGCGACCACGCTCTCCTTCTTTGAGGAGCGGATCAGCGGGGATTCTAATCAAGGGGTTCCCGCTGAGGCAAGCTCCTAAAGGAGAGGAGTGGCAATCCAGATAACGCAAAACACTGGATCGCGTTACGGTCACGTTTTCATGAAACACGTGTTTCTCTTCATTTAATTGCTTTAATTTGGCGATTCTCTGGAGAAATTTAGCCTGAAAAGGCGTTTTTCGCGCGCATCGCAGAATACGCAAATGCTGTTGCATAATTCCGGATTAATGAGTGAAGTCGCTGTGTTGTACAAATTTTTTGTCACCTGGTACAGCAGAATTGTCACGGCGAATGCCTAGGAGTGCGTAAAATGGCTCAAAAAGCCCCTGTGATGAAAAAATGACTCATGCCAGGTTTGCTTTGCCTGACCGGAGCAGGCTGACGGCGCCAGAGCTGACGGCAGGAAAAGAAAACTGCACATCCCCTCTTTTTGACCTCACGCGCCTCCGTGACACGCGCGAGTGTCCCGAACGACACCGAACCCGGACCGAAACACGAACGTCGCTCCTGGGGGCATTGGACGACCTCGTTTTTCACCGTGATGAGATGACACACCACAAACGACGCCCGATCACGATCGCGCGGAACCCTCGACAAAAATTTTTCGACCGTGCCATCCGATGCGCGTTTGTGATGACGACGCTCGCCGCGCACGCGTCAGAGTGACCGCTCACACGAACATGCGCGCTCAGAACTTCCGGATCTCCTGTCCGCCCGCGGTGTCCTTCACTTCGTATCCTTTTTCCATGAGCAGATCGCGGATGCGATCGGAGCCGGCGAAATCTTTTTTCGCGCGCGCAGCTGCACGCTCATCCAGCAATTGCTGAATCTCCGCAGAAATCGCATGAGATTCGGGTTCAAAGCATCCGAAGGTGTGACGCGCCATCTGCAGAAACGCGAGCAGGCGCACGCGTGCCTCCGTTGGCCACGCACAACCGCGCGACCACGTCATCATCTCGAAGAGCGCCGCAAGCGCGCCGGACGTATTGAGATCTGCGTCCATCGCCGAACGAAAACGCGTCTCCCATTCCGCCACCTGCTCGACCGTCGCCGTTGCAGCGCCGTCCGCGTGCGCGGTTTTCATCTGCTCCATCCACTCGACGATTTTGCGCCGCGCTTTGTGCGCGTCTTCCATCCCCTTCCACGCGAATTTTAAATTGGTGCGATAGTGGACCGAAAGCAGGTAGTACCGGAGATCGAGCGGAGAGTATTCCTGGGTGATAATGTCAGGAATAGTTATCACATTGCCGAGACTCTTGGACATTTTTCCGCCTGCGAGGTCGATTCTGCGCTTGTGGAGCCAGAAACGGGAGAAGGGTTGCGGGCCGCTGCACTCGCTCTGCGCGATCTCGCATTCATGATGCGGGAAGATGTTGTCCTCACCTCCGGTGTGCACGTCGAGCGTGTCGCCGAGTTCCTTGCGCGCCATCGCCGAGCACTCGATGTGCCATCCAGGAAATCCGTCGCCCCACGGAGACGGCCAGCGCAGGATGTGCTTCGCGTTCGCGCCGACGGTTTTTTTCCAGAGCGCGAAGTCCGCGGGATGGCGCTTCTCTTCATCGACGGCGACGCGCGCGCCGGCGTCCAAGTTCTCGAGTGTGTTCCCCGAGAGCATTCCGTACCGCGGGAAGGTGGTGACGGCGAAGTAGACGCCGTCCGATGTCTCATACGCATTGCCGCTCTTCACGAGCCGCTCGATGATCGCGATCATCTCGGGAATCGTCTCGGATGCGCGCGGGCGTTTCGCGGGCTCGAGCATGTTCAGCGCTTTTTCGTCTTCCAGATACTGCTCTTCGTATTTGCGCGCGATCGCAATGACGCTCTCGTGCGTGACCGAACCGTGCTCGGCGCGCGCCTGCTTCTCGATTTTGTCCTCGCCCGTGTCGGCGTCGGCGACGAGGTGTCCGACGTCCGTGATGTTTTTCACGTGCGTCACGACGTACCCGTGTCCGGCCTCCATCCACCGGCGGAGGAGATCGGCCATGAGGAACGAGGAATAATTCCCGACATGCGGGCGTCCGTAGACCGTGGGCCCGCACGTGTACATGGAGACCCTGCCGGACACGCTCGGCTCGAAGGATTCTTCCTTCTTGGAGTAGGTGTTGTAGAGCACGAGGGCCATCGCGAAAGAGGATAGCAAACACGCACCCCGAGGAAACGCGAAAAGACGTGGGGGGTCCAATGCAGTGTGGCTCGCATTGGACCCCCATGGGGTGGGAGGAGGAAGCAGGCTTCCTCCCGGTGTTGCCGGTCCCCTGACCGGCGAGAGGTGACTCCCGTCATTGTGGTGAATGACGGAAGCGGCGAGAGTCTAGCGAGGATGACAACTTGTACAAGAAACTATCCAAAACAGGGCAAAAAAGCGGCTTCAGGCAGGGCTTCCGGACATCGCAAAGGTTCCCGGCAGGGATCGCGGGCGCGATCGTCTGCCGGGTTCCCGAACCCCATCAGTTGGAGCTCGGGAGCAAGCGCTTGGCCTTCACGATGGCCAGGTCGCTCAGGATGGTCCTCCGGATCAGCGCATCGATCGCGCTCTCCGGAGCTCCCGCCTCCTTGAGCAGCTGGACCTTGCGGGCCAGGCGCTGGAAGGCTTCCGTGGTGGCGGGGGGAGAGACTCGTTCTCTCTTGGACATGACGCAGACTCCCTTCATGACGTCGGTTCCCATCTCTCAATCCATGAGAGACGTGAAAGGAACCGTATGGAGTATACACGAGGGTATTGACTAAATAAAGTAATGTTTTTTAATAGGATATGTGGTTTTGCCCCATACAGGGCGTCTGGAAGCACACGGGCGACACGTGATAGTGTGAAGCCGCTTTCCCCAGCCCCCTCCATGATGAAGCATGCCGACATCAAGCGCGTCCTCGGCGACCAGGCCGACTCGCTGCTGAACCATACCTGCAAGATCAGCAAAGACCGCCTGCACCTCCCGAGCATGAAGACCGTGCAGAACGTCTTCGCCGCATCCGATCGTCCGGCACGCGTGCTGACGAATCTGAAGGAGCTCTACAACCACGGCCGCCTGAAGGGTACCGGATACCTCTCAATCCTCCCGGTGGACCAGGGAATCGAGCATTCGGCGGGCGCGAGCTTCGCCAAAAACCCGGACTATTTCGACCCGGAGAACATCGTAGAATTGGCTATAGAAGGCGGCTGCAACGCGGTCGCCTCCACCGTCGGGGCGCTGGGAATCGTCGCCAAAAAATACGCCGACAAGATCCCCTTCATCGTGAAACTCAACCACAACGAACTGATGACCTACCCCAACAAATTCGACCAGGTGATGTTCGGATCTGTCGAGCAGGCGGCGATGATGGGCGCGCTCGGCGTGGGTGCCACGATCTACTTCGGCTCGCCGGAATCGGCGCGCCAGATCGTGGAGGTGAGCCAGGCGTTCGCGGAGGCCCACCGCCTCGGCATGTTCACCGTGCTGTGGTGCTACCTGCGCAATCCGGCGTTCAAAAAAGACGGCGTCGACTACCACCTGGCGGCCGACCTGACGGGTCAGGCGAACCACCTCGGCGTCACCATCCAGGCCGACATCATCAAGCAGAAGCTGCCCGAGACGAACGGCGGCTACAACGTGCTGAACATGGCCGGCGGCAGCTACGGCAAGACCGACAAGCGCATCTACAGCGAGCTGACCAGCGACCATCCGATCGACCTGACGCGCTACCAGGTGGCCAACTGCTACATGGGACGCATCGGGCTCATCAACTCCGGCGGAGCCTCGGGCGAGAACGATCTCGCGCAGGCGGTGATGACCGCGGTGATCAACAAGCGCGCGGGCGGCGCGGGACTGATCTCGGGACGGAAGGCGTTCCAGAAGTCGCGCGATGAGGGCGTGGAGATCCTCAACGCCATCCAGGACGTGTACCTCTGCGAGGAGGTCACGGTGGCCTGATTCCCGTATATATCAGAAGAGGCCGGGCACCGCGCCCGACCTCTTTTTTTGACCCGGAAACGGCCTTTTACGCGCGGATGTGCTCGCGGTTGACCAGAATCTGCTGGCCGATGCTGAACAGCGTGGAGACGCCCCAATACACGGACACCGCGGCGGGGAACTGGATGGCGAAGAAGCCGATCATCAGCGGGAGGCCGTAGAGCATCATGTTCTGCTGCGTGGCCTGCGAGGACATGGATTTCTTCTCCTTCTTGCCCTTCTCCCCTACGTCGATGACATCGGACTTGGCGGTCTTGCGCTTCTGGATGGCGAACGAAAGTTTCATCTGGAGGAATTGCAGAATGACGAGCAGCGCCGGCATCACCCACAGGTCCGGCCGGAGCAGATCGAGACCCAGGAATGACGTGCCGAACGTCCACGTGAGATTCTGGTACATCGGGTAGATCAGGTGGCGCGACACCTCCAGGTGCGAGCCGTCGCGGATGACGTAGAACAGGCCGATGAGAATCGGGAACTGGATGAGCGTGGGGAGGCAGCTCTGGAACGGGTTGATCTTGTGCTCGGACCACAGCTTCATGGTCTCCTCCTGGACCCTCTTGGGATCGTCGCGGTACTTCTCTTTAAGAGCCTCCAGCTTGGGCTGGAGAATCTGCATTTTCTTCTGCCCCTCCAACGCGTGCTTGGTGGGGATGAAGAGCAACAGCTTCACGACGACCGTCAGCACAATGATCGCGATGCCGAGGTTATGATCCGGCAGCAGCGAGGCGACGAAGATCAGGAAGTTGAGGAACGGGGCGCTGATGAACGTGCGGAAGAGCTTGGTGAAGACGCCCGGTTCGCTGATGACAAAGCGGACGGGGGCGACAGCCTGGAGCGAGGCTCCTGTGCCCTGCGCGGGCGCGGCGACGCTGCCGGAACCCGAGCCGGGGAGGCGGACCTCATAGGTGCCGGGGCGGTCGAAGATCGAGTATTTCCACTGCGAGAGCTTGGCCTGCAGTTCGGCGCCGGGGGCGATGGCCGCAAGCGGCTCGCACGGGCCGATCAGCTCCGTCGCATGGAGGGGCTGGAGAGCTCCTGTGCCCGTGACGTAGAAGACGTCGAGCGGCACATCCGGACAGCGGGAGGGGATACTCAGCTCCGCGGCGGTGCCGTTGCGGACAGTGACGGAAATCTCGTTGCCCATCGTCACGTTGCCGGCGCGCAGCGTCACTCCCGCGAGCGAGGGCTCGCCGCCGAACTGGGCAGGGAAGAACATCCGCAGCAAGAGCTGCGATCCGATGTAGACGGTCGCAAAAATCAGCAGGAACTGCATGATGCTACCTTTTTTCTGTGCGGGGGCGGGCATGGGATTGGGTCGAAAGGAACGCGCGGATATCCCCCAGAATCTCGTCGAAGGGGACTCGTAGACTAGAGGAACGCGGAGCGATCAACAACTGTACGGACGCGAAATCCGGGGTATCCCGGAGGGCCAGGCGAAGAGCTTCTCGGCAACGGCGGCGCATGCGATTGCGGTTCACCGCGGACTTGTCGAGCTTAGTGGAGGCGAGCGTGCCGGCGTACACGGCGGAAACCCCGACGGGCGTGGAGGGGTGGCGTGGCGCGCCTTCCATCCACCGGACCTGGAGGTTCTTTCCCTTCCACACCCGCCCCAGGCGGAGCAGGCGGTCGCATGTCTTGCGTCCGCGGAGACGGAGGAGCTTCATCGCGCCAAGCATACAGGGCCAGGACGCAAACCTCACCGCCGAATGAGGCTGGAAATCACCTCACCTTGCTCTATCATCCCCGGGTCATGGCGCTCACCCACGACCAGGTCCGGCACATCGCCAAGCTCGCGCGGCTCCGTCTGACGGATGCCGAGGTGGAGAAGTACGCCAAGGAACTCAGCTCGATTCTGAACTACATCGACATGCTCCAGGAGGTGGACACCTCCAGCGTGGAGGCCACCGCGCAGGTGACCGGACAGGTGAACTCCATGCGCGAGGATGTTATCCGGACGAACGGCGCATCACCCGACGCGCTGCTCGGTTGCAGCCCCCTCCAGATCACCGACCATCAGATCGTGACGCCCTCGGCACACGGCTGATCCCCTATGCTCACCTCCCTCACCATCACCGAGGCCCACGAGAAACTCCGTGCGAAAGAGATCAGCGCGGTCGAGCTTGCGAAGGCGTGCATGGACCGCATCGAGGCCGTCGACGGCAAGCTTAACGCGGTCGTCCACCGCAACTTCGAGAAGGCCCTCGCGGAGGCCTCCGAGATCGACAAGAAGGGGGTGTTTGAACACCCGCTGACGGGCATCCCCTACCTCGCCAAAGACGTCTATTGCGAAGAAGGGGTACCCACCACGGCGTGCTCCAACGTCCTCCGTGACAAGGTCTATATCCCTCCGTTTGACTCCACCACGACCAAGCGTCTGAAGGCCGCGGGAGCCCTGAGCATAGCCAAAACGAATACGGACGAGTTCACGATGGGAGCCTCCACGGAGACCTCCTGCTACGGCCCCACGAAGTGCCCCTGGGATACCACCCGGGTCGCCGGCGGATCGTCCGGCGGATCAGCCGCGGGCGTGAGCGCAGGTGAGGGATTCTTCGGCCTTGCGACGGACACCGGCGGCTCCATCCGCCAGCCCGCCGGCTTCTGCGGCGTGTGCGGCATCCGCCCGACCTACGGACGCACCAGCCGCTTCGGCGTGATGAGCATGGCCAGCTCGCTCGACACGATCGGACCGATTGCTCGCACCGTGGAGGACATGGCGATCGTGTTGCAGGCGATTGCGGGCAAAGACACGCTCGATGCGACGACGTCGGACCGTCCGGTCCCCGACTACCGCGCGACGCTCGGCAAGGACATCAAGGGTCTCCGTGTGGGCATCCCCAAGGAGTACTTCATGGAGGGCATGAACCAGGAAGTGGAGGGTGCGGTGCGTGCCGCAGCGAAGCAGTTTGAGACGCTCGGGGCGACGGTCAAAAACATTTCGTTGCCGCACACCAAGTACGCGACGCCGACGTACTACATCATCTGCCCCTGCGAGGTGAGCTCGAACATGGCGCGCTACGACGGACTGCGCTTCGGCCACACCGTGAAGGGCGCCGAGTCGCTCATCGACTACTACGAGCAGGCGCGCAGCACGGGCCTCGGCGCGGAGGTGAAACGCCGCATTATGATCGGTACATATGCACTCTCGGCCGGATACTTCGACGCCTATTACCGCCAGGCGCAGAAGGTGCGCACGCTCATCAGCCGGGACTTCGCGGAGGCCTTCACGGAGGTCGATATTATTCTGTCGCCGGTGTCCCCCACCCCGGCCTTCACCGTCGGTGCGCACACGGACGACCCGGTGGCGATGTACCTGGAGGACATCTTCCTGGACAGTCAGGTGATGGCCGGCATCCCGGCGCTCAGTGTCCCCTGCGGATTCTCCTCCGGCGGCCTCCCGATCGGTCTCCAAATCATGGGCGCACAGTGGAGAGAGGATCTGATCATGCAGGCCGCGCACGCCTACGAACGCTCCACGGAGTGGCACAAGCAGACGCCCACGCTCTGACGGAGCCCTTCTGACATCCTCCTGGAGTCCGCCACTGGGCAGCCTTTTCTGCGTGCTGGAGTCGCTGATGAGCCCTGACTGAAGCCGATTCTAAAAATCGGAGCCCCGAATGGAGCCCGCCTGAAGGCATGTACGGAGGCCTCCTGCATACGGATGAGCTGGAAGGGGATCAGCCGCTTGATCCAGTCCCCTCTTGTGCCTCAAAATCCCCTCCCGTGAAAACGCCCTACACCGTCATCGCCGACAAGCTCGATACCCTCGCGCGCAGCGCCGAGGCGCTCCAGCTCCAGGCGGGCACCACGGCTCCGTCCCTCGATCATCTGGACCCGACTCGCCGCGTGACGCGCGACACGATCAGCGTCGTGCTGCTGGAGGGGACGGGGCGCAATCCCCGACTCGTCTTTCATCGTGAACCGGCGCCGCAGAAAAAGGAGATCACCACCCCGCCCAAGCGCCGCCTTGCGGTGTTCGGCGGGGGACTGGAGGCAGAGGAAGAGCGTCTCGCGCGCGAGACCCACAAGGCCGATCCCCTGCTGGTGGATCCCCTGCTGCTCGATAAAGGAACGTACCCGCCCGATTATTGGTACCGGCGGCAGGGAAAGGAAATGCTGCGGCACGGACGCTTGTTGCAGATGCATTATCGCCATACGCCGGAGACGCTCGCGCACATTCTCAGACAGGATCTCTTCAGGCGCCTGAAGATCGAGGCGGGCGCTGAGGCGCTCCGCGGCGTGTCGGAGCCGGTGGTGCTCGGAGGCACCAAGCCGGTCGTGACCAACGTCCTCAACCGCCGCCTGGGGGACTACACCGAACAGATCGCTGAACTCCTCGGCATGGAGGTGAACGGCGATGGGCAACTCATGGGCATCGGCATCGGCGTGAATGAGTATTTCGCCATGGCGCAGGTGGATGACGCGGAGGCGTTCGTGGACGCAAGCGGCGGCAATGCCGTGATGGTCACGGGCGACGAATTGATCGCCCGCGCGGAAGGGGATACGAAGGATCTGGACGCCTGGAAAGCCCGCCTGAACCGCGAAGAACCGCTGCCCGTGCGCAATGCCAGCCTGCTCGTCGGCAGCGCGGGAGCGGTGCGGGAGATGGCGTTTTCATGGGGAAAGCTCTGGCAAAACTTCTGGCAGCGGCGCGGACCGCGGGGTAAGCGCACGCTCGCCACGGCCGCCTGAGGCGCAATCACGTCCGGCTCACCAGCCGAAGACCTTGTCCCAGAACTTCTTGGAGGGCTTCGCGGATGCCTCCGTCGCGGGCTTGGCTGCCTCCTCCACCACGGGTGCGGCGGAGGACTTCTTGGCAGGCTTCACGGAGGCCTCCTTGATGGGAGCCGTGTCGGTCGCCTTCTGCGCCTCGGCAGTCGGCAGCGCGAGACGCTGCTGGAGCGAACCCATCAAGATGTTCCCCTCGCGCAGACGGTCGTTGAGCGCGTGGATGACCTCCCACTGCTTCTCGATCTGCTGATTTTTGAGATTCAATTCACTGCGGAGGATTTGGAGCACCTCGGGCGACGTCTCGCCGCGGGCGGACGACGCAGATTTTTTCTCATCCTTCTGGGCTGTTTTCAAATGGCGCGCGAGAATGTCCTCGCGGATCTTCCAGGTGAAGTTCTCACCCTTCTTCTTGAGGATCTCCACCTGCTGGGTGGTCGGCTCGATCGCCTTGCGGTCGGGATGCGACGCGCTGTCGGTAATGGAGCGGATGAGACGACGGATGGTGCTGGCCGAAAGGCCGGTCTTCTGGGTGGCTTCGCCGATGGTGAGCAGGGGGGTATCCATGGCGGGCACTATAACCCTCCACGGAGTCCTTCAAAAATATTTTTCCCCGACTCCGTTTGCCAAAACCTCAGAGTCATTGGAGGGCTTCACTTTTCAGGGGAGTCCTCCGACGGAGCCCGTCGCAAGACGAACGCACCCGCGACCGTCAGCATCACGACAATGCCCGCCATGCTGGCCCAGAGGAGCCACGGCTGCTTCTCGCTGAAGCGATCATCGGCGGCGTCGCACGCATCGCCCGTGCCGTCGGCGTCTTCATCGCCCTGCGTCGGGTTGGCTTTGGCCGGACAGTTGTCCTGGGGCTTATTGATGCCGTCTTTGTCCTCATCGTCGCAGGCATTGCCCACGTGGTTGGCATCGCTGTCCGCCTGATCGGCATTGGGCACAATCAGACAGTTATCGCAGGCATCCCCGATGCCGTCCTTGTCGGCATCGATCTGGTCGGGGTTCCAGGCCAGCGGGCAGTTGTCGCGGATTCCATCGACTCCATCGACGTCATCCATGGATGCCTCCACCGGACGGGGGGTGGAGAGGGTGGCGGAGCGGGGGGACGCATCGCTGCGGAGGAGGGGATCCTCCGGCGGGCCTTCGGGACGGACTCCGGCGCCATAGCGGAGGCGGTAGCCGCTCACGGCCCGGGCACGGAAGAGCAGGCGCGTGCGCGAGGCCATCATTTTCATCTCTTCGATCTTCAACGTGCCTTCGGCCATCTCGACCGTGACTTCGAAGACTTTGGCGCGCTCGCCCGGCAGGCCGACAGATGTGCCCGACGGCAGGCCCACGAAGGCATCGTGCAAATGCGCGACATCGGGTCCCAGACGGACCTTGATGCCCCGGATGGCGCCCCCAGCTGTGTGGAGGCTGAGAGACGTGGGTGCGACGTCCTGATCGAACCGGAAGACGAAGATATGGCGCTGCGCGGTGACGGGCTGGAACATGGTGGCGTAGTCGTTATCGCGCAGCTGATCGACGCGGGTCTTGGGCGTCGTGTTGGCAGCCGCGGGCGCACTGACGACGCGGGCGGAGGGGAGCAGATCGACCTGTTCATCGACACGGGCGATGGGCACTGCGGCGCCGCGCGCATCCACGATGCGGTAGACGGGGCTGTGGCTGATGGCATCGGCGTCCAGCTCGACAGAGATCGTCTGGATGCCCGAGAACGCAGGGAGGCGGATATCGCGCTCGGTAGTGGTCGCGGCGAGAGCCGGGAGGGGCAGGAGGAGAGCGGCCAGCAGGAGAGTGGTGCGACGCATGGGAGAAGAGGGGAAGGACATCAACGGGAATCGGCGGTGGCGCTGTCGAAGCGCTGGTAGAGATACGAGGCGCCGATCATCAGGAGGCCCGTGCCGATGGAGGCCACAATACGCACGCCCGTGGAGAGGAACGAGAAGTCGAAGACGAGGAGTTTGATGACGGTGGCGGCGAAGATCGCGATGGACGCGCGGCGCAGCAGCGAGCGGCGTTCCGCGAAGCCGGCGATCATCAGGGTGAGCGCGACGAGCGCGGTCCACAGCGTGCGCAGGAGGGGAGAGGACCAGACGTCGTACACGTTGCCGATGCCGAGGTGC
The DNA here is from genome assembly GCA_964517345.1 of uncultured Candidatus Peribacteria bacterium. Classification (GTDB taxonomy): domain Bacteria; phylum Patescibacteriota; class Gracilibacteria; order Peribacterales; family Peribacteraceae; genus DAISLF01. The sequence goes on from CAZFBZ010000019.1 coordinate 19,802, forward strand.
GTCAACATGTCGACGGCCATCCAGATGCCGAGGATCGAGAGGCCGCCCTGGAGCAGATCGGCGGATTTGCGGTGCGCGCCGATCCAGGCGATGCCCATCGGGATGATCGCCCACAGAACGGTTTCGTACATGCCGGCGCCGCCCTGCATCAGATGCACGAGATCGCGCATCATCCAGACGGCGAGCAGCGCCAGACCCGTGCGACGGATCTCCTGCGAGCCCCGCACATCGCCATAGAGGGCCATGACAAGGGGCAGGCCGGTCCAGAGCACGGACTCGAGGAGACCCGTAGCCTGGAAGGATTGCAGGGCATTCTTGGCCATCCAGACACAGAGCAGGATCAGACCGGTGCGCAGAATATTGGAGGACGCACGGCGGTCACCGAAGAACACCAGTGCGGCTGGCAGGGCCATCCAGAGGGCCAGTTCATAGCGTCCCTGCACACCCGTCTGAAACAGGATGTCTTTGAGCAGGGGCAGGAACAGCAGTGCGAGACCTGATGTGGAGAACTTGCCAATCTTGCGCCATTCGCCATAAGCGAGGAGGGCGAGGGCGAAGAGGATCCACCAGCCGCTCAGCACGCGCGCGGCGAACAGATCGGTCCAGGCGAATGAGACCGCGAGATGTTGGATCTCGACCGTGAAGTGCGCGAACACCTGCGCGAGCGCGGTGCCGATCAGGAGCGTCTTGAGGGCCGGTCCCTGCAGGCGCGGATCTTTTTTGCGAATGATGACGACCATGATCGCCATCGTCGTCACGAAGGCCATCGCCGAGGCACCCACCCACGGGTGCAGGAAGGGCGTCACCGCGGGTCCGCCGAGCACGGGCGCGATCATGCCCGATCCGTCTCCCAGCGCGAACGTAAACGCGAGGACGAGCACCTGGCCGATGATCGCGGCGCCGAACCACACGAGCGATCCGGTGATCCAGAATGCGAGCAGACAGATGAGCGCGACGAACACGTAGGAATACGTAAGGCCGAGCGTGGCGACCGCCTGGAGGCCCGTCACTTCGATGCCGACGAGGACGAAGAGCAGCACCGCGAGAACCGTGTGGCCGAGCTGCTCGACGACATGGCGGTTCTCGCCACCCATCAGCGCGTCCGGCATGCGGCGCAGCGCGACCACCCAGGCGACGACCGACGCGAAGACGACGTAGCTCTGGAGCGCCCAGTTGGAGAAGAACGGGCGCCAGACGGCGGCGCCTTCAGGATAGGCCGGGGAGTTGAGGAGCAGGAAGAGCAGCGCGCCGAGCAGGATCGGGAAGGCGCAAACGAGCGCGCCGCGGCGGCGCAGGAAGAGAGCGACACCCGCGAGCAGCGCCGAGAACGGCGCCCAAGCGACAGCCACCCATTCGCGGTGGAACTGCTGGTAGAGACCGAGCGTGACCAGCGCGACGCCCGAGACGAGGTACGCATTGACGAGCTGGGCGTCGGTGCCGCGGAGGCTGATCGCAGCGGCGGCAAAGAGCACGTAGACCGCAGCGAGGCCGAACGCGACGAACGCAGCGGCAGGATCGCCCCATCCGCCCACGGCGGCGTTGAGCGCAAAGAGCGTGGCAAGGCCATTGGCGACGATGAGGAACAGGTCATCGCCTTTGGCGGGCGCTTTCATGCGGAACTGGTGGATGAGCGGCAGCGACGCGAAGAGCAGGAAGAACACCGACGCGATACCGAACTGCAGCGGATCGGAGATGAGCGGTTCGCGGTACACCAGCGTGAACAGGTACATCTGCGTCAGCAGGAAACACGGAATGTGGAGCACGTTCCAGCGCTTGTACCAGGCAAGCGCGAGCAGGCCGCCGGAAAGGATAAGCAGGTAGATCGCGAGGCCGAAGGGGAACGGATCATTGGCGGCGACGAGCAGCGGCGTCAGGAAGCCGCCGAGCATGGTGAACCAGGCGATGGACTGGGCGTTATAGCGGATCGCGGCGAGCGCGCCGATGAGCGTGATGAACGCATAGAGTCCGAGCGCCATCCACGGCGAGATGATGAGGCCGTAATTGAGGGCGAGTGCGGGGGCGTAGAGCACGCGCGCGGCCCACACGACGATATACAACAGCGCGAGACCGCCGCCGGTGAAGGCCTGCGACCACTGGCGGTATTTGCGCTGGAACCACTCGCCCGCGAAGAGCAGGGCGCCGGCGCCGAGGACGCCGAGCGCGAGGCGGCCGAGCTCACCGATGATGCGGTTATCGAACGAGTATTTGAGCAGCACGATCATGCCGATGAGCACGATGACGATGCCGAGTTTCTGCAGGAGTTTCTTGCCCACCCACTGCTCCCAATCGACGGAATTCATGGTGCTCTTGGGTGCTGTTGCCGGACGTTCGCGGCGCGGCGTAGCGGGAAGATCTTCGTCGAGATCGCGGATCGCGTCTCCGCCGAAGAGCGGGCGCGAGCTCATGAGGAGTTCGCCGTCTTCATTTTTTATCTCTTTCCCGCGGCGTTTCTCCTCCTTCGTCTGCTCACTGAACATCTCACTTGCCGGACGTTCAATGATCTCGCGGACGGGTGCTTCGCGGCGCGGGGCCGGAGTGGGAACGCCGCCCATGCGCGCCTCGAGATCCCCGAGCGCGCCGCGGATCTTGCCGAGGCCCGCGAGCGGCAGGCAGAGCACGCCCAGCACGATCAGGCTGATCAGTCCTCCGCCGAATTCCCCCGCGATAAACAGAATGGGGAGGATGAGCAGAACGGTCAGGACGACCGCGCTCAGCAGCAGAAGGCCGACTCCGCCGCGGAGCCGCCGGACGATATCCGGTGTGAGAGGGGACTCAGCGCGAGCCATGGTAGAAGGGGGAAGAGGGAAGAGAATCTGCGAGAGAGGAAAGGCTGTCGGCCAGAGCGCTCATGCTCGACGGAGAGTGACGCATGGGGCCGAGCGCGGCGTTGACGGCGGCGCGTGCGCGGATGACAGTTTTTTTGCCGAGGGCGCTCAGACGCATCGGGCGGCTGCGTCCGTCGCCGGCGCTGTGTCCGCGTTCAATGAGGTTCTTGGCCTCCAGGCTTTTGACGACCTGGGCGACCGACGGCGCAGTAGCCATGAGACGCGATCGGGCTTCCGCGGCCCGGATGCCGGGATGATTCTCGACGATGCGCAGCAGGTTGTACTCCGTGAGCGTGATGCGCAGGAGACGCACGGCATCTTCCGCCAGACGGCGCGAGAGCACGTAGCAGCGCGTGAGTTCGAGATAGAGCCGTTCATCGGGATGGATCAGGTCGGGCATCCCGATGAATTTAGTTAAGTGAACTAACTATGTAAAGGGTATTTCTACGCATTCGTCAAAATAGCACTTTTGGTTATCTAGAAGCCTATATAAGCAATTTTCACTCCAAAACCATCGTGGCTGCATAGGCCTCCACCGGGGCCCGATCGTCGGTAAGGACCGGCAGATCCTCGGGGATTGGGGAGGTCCACAGGGTCATGCTGGTCAATTCCCCGAGCGTCTTCAGAAAGTTCTCCGGGGGCGCCTCGCGCGACGAGAACAGGACGATGTTTTGCAGGGAATCGGGCGAATTGTCCGGTGACACGCGCAGGACGGCGACATGCGGGAAGACCGCTCGGTACGTGGCGAGCTGGGCGCGGAGGAAATCGCTGCGCGGCCCCTGGATTCCCGAGACAATGTTGGTCACGACCATGCCGCCTGGTGCGAGGCGGGCGGCGATGGACATGAGCGCTTCGCGCGTCGTGAGGTGAAAGGGAATGGAGAGACTGGCGAGGAATGCGTCGACGTACACGATGTCGTAGGTTTCGCGGGAGCGGGCCACAAACGTGCGCCCGTCCTCGGCGTAGACGCGCAAGCGCGGGTCATCGATGAGACCGAAAAAGCGGCGCGCGAGATCGGTAATGCCGGGATCGATCTCCACCACATCCATCGTGGCCGTCGCGTGCTGGGCAAGAAAATGCCGCGGGTACGTGGATCCGCCACCGCCGATCATCAGCGTCTTTTTTGGATGCAAGACAGCCAGATTAGCCAGGTCGAATGCGCGCAGATAACCGGTCGCCAGCTCTTCGGGCGCATCCACATACATCATCGACTGCATGCCGTAGACGCTGTTGGTGAGATACCGGACCGGGCGCCCGGTCGCACTATCGGTGCCGTCCTGCACCCACGAGCGACCATAGGCTGTCTCGGCATCCTCGCGCAGCGTCAGGCCGTTCGCGGAGATATCCGACGGCATAAAGAACAACGGAATCCAGAGAAGAACGATCATCACGCCCGCCTCCGCCTCGCGGCGCGTCGGGCCAAGCAGCAAGAGCCCCTGGAGGACGAGCAGGCCGCTGAGGAACATCAGCGTGCCGGTGCTCCCGAGCCACATGGGCAGCCAGATACCGCCGAAGAACGTGCCCAGCACGCTGCCGAGCGTTGCGATGCCCGAGACGAGCCCAACCGTGCGCCCGGCGTCCTTGAGCTGGTGCATACGGACCTTGGCGACGTAGGGCGAGACCACACCGAGCGGGATCATGGCAGGCGCGAACAGCAGGAATATGACGATCGGCGCGAGCACGACGAGGCTGACAGACTGCACCGGCAGGAGCGGCAGAGCGGATTTGGCGTAGAGCACTCCGACGATGCCGAGCGCGGAACCGCAGAGCACGATGGCGATCCCCCGCCGTGTCGGGAAGCGATCCGCGAGGATGCCGCCGAGGATGCCGCCGATACTGAGATGCAGGAGCAGCACGCCGATCAGACTCGTCCACACGATGATGGACGTACCGAGCAGGGGAGCGAGCAGGCGGCCTCCCGTGAGTTCCAGCGCCATGGTGGCGAACCCCCCGATGAACGCGGTCAGCAGCAACATGCGCGCCATGATACGGCGTCGGGGCGGGTCTGGACAGGTGACGGAATGGGATATGCTGGTCGCATGACCCGCTCCCGCCTCGCCACGCTCCTCGCCTTCGCGGCCGCCCTGCTCCTCGCAGCGAGCACGCTCGATATCTTCGATCCTCCGCCGACGGACCGAATGCGCAGGGTGTTTCCGGCGATGGAACAACTGCGCGTGACGGACTACCGCAGCCAGGACTGGTGCAGGAACATCGTCTACACGCGCGGCGCGTTCTCCGAGACGACGCACCCGACGACCTGCAATCTGTTCGATGACACGCCGCGGGATTTTGATACCGACGCACAGCGCGATTTCGACGCGTTCGCGGAAGAACTGCGGCAGGCGGGCGTGGCGATCGACTGGCTCGACGCGGAGTACGGCTCGGGCGGGACGCTCGTCCGCGCGTCGTTCGAGAGCGCGACCATCGGCGGCTACCGCGGCTATCTGTACGAGCCGGGCTACGCGCTCCCGGGAGACGACTACAAGATCCGTTATCTGCCGATTGATCACGACTGGTACCTGCGCGAAGAGGAAGCGTAACTGGCGCAGTGGCGCCGGGATGACTACAGTAGTGGCATTTATTCCTTCCTTCTTTTCGTATGAACGTGAAACGCAAATTCCTCACGGCCGCGACCGCCGCGAGCATGCTGTGCGCCGCGATGGTCGTTGCAGGCGTCTCAGCCCAGACTCCGCGTGCCGGCGACACGGGCGGCGCGCCAATCCCGACAGGCTGTTTTCTGAAGATCGACGGCGTCGAGGGTGAGGCCACGGGCGGCATGATTGAAGTCCTGTCCTGGAGCTGGGGAGCCAGCAACATGGGCACCTCGGGCCTGGGTGGTGGCGGTGGCGCGGGAAAGGCCTCGTTTAAGGATTTCCACTTCACCAAGACGCTCGACAAGTCCTCGCCCAAACTGTTCCTGGGCAGTGCAACCGGCGAGCACTTCCCGAAGGCCGTTCTGCGCTGCCGCAAGGCGGGCTCGAACAGCCAGGAGTATCTGAAGTACACGCTCAGCGACGTGATGGTGACCTCGTACCAGTCGGGAGGCACGGGAGCGGCTGCTCCGGCCGAACAGATGAGCCTGAACTACGCGAAGATCGAATTTGAGTACAAGCCGCAGAAGGCTGACGGCAGCCTGGATGCACCGGTCAAAGCGGGTTACGACCTGAAGGCCAACAAGAAAATCTGATCGCCGTTTTCACGCGACACATTCAGCCGGGGCGCATGCCCCGGCTGTTTTGAAAAACGCTCTTGCAGGACCCGGCGGCCTGCCCCACAATCCGCGCCCAACGCGTCCGGATTTTGCCTCCGCAGGCGACCGCGCACGTTGGATTCCCTTTCCTACGAGGAGGACCCATCATCATGAATGGTGGGC
>CAZFBZ010000020.1:0-25867 GCA_964517345.1 uncultured Candidatus Peribacteria bacterium
TGCCACAGCGAGTGGGCGCCCAGCTCCATGCCGCCTGCGTGCATCGCGGTCAGCTGGTCCCAGTCCAGGTAGCCTGGCTTTCCGATGAAGCTCGTCACGATATAGAAGACCCCGGTCATGCCGCGTGTGTTCAGCATCGGGGCGACCGTCGTGTACGCGTCCTCGTAGCCGTCATCGAATGTGAGGATGACAGGCTTCGGCGGGAGCGTCCTGCCTGAGACGATATCCGCGAAATTGATCGTCTCGTAGCCGTGCTCGGCGAGCCAGTCGAGGTGCGAGGCGAATGTTTCCGGCGTCACGGTCAGATCCGTGCCCTCGACGTCCTCTGGCGGCGGAAGCGGCTTGATGTAGTGGTACATCAGAATGGGCACGTTCACGGGGAGCTGCGCGCGGACGCGCGGCGCGCGGCCCTGGATTGCGCCCGACGCGACGGGTTGGAACGCCACGATCGACGATACCGCTGATGAGAGGGACGACGACGAAACCGATGCCGTCGCGGCAGTGCCGTCACCACCGCAGGAGGCGAGGAGCAGGGCGGGGAGAAAGAGTCCGCAGGAGAGGAGAGCTGTGCGCATGCGCATGAGCCTCAGTGTAAACGTTTTCGTCGGTGGCAAAAGAGAATCCTGTCCCATCCCAAAAACCCTTCAATACGGTGTTGCGGCCGCGCCTGTCTGGTAGGCTGGATTGGTGCCCGGTGATGTACTTTCGTCGGCTCTGACACTGCACCGCGTCTCATTCCTGTTGGAGAAGATCGCGGATCACGCGTTGCAGGAATCCATGGATCTCACCTTCTCGCAGTGGATGATCCTGCGGTCGCTCGCAAACAATCCATCCTGCTCTCAGCAGTCCATCGCGCGTTGCCGCGATCTCACGCAGGCCGCTGTCAGCCGCCAGGTGGAAGCGCTCCGCGCCAAGAAGCTCCTCAGCCGCCGCGAGAATCCGAAAAACCGCCGCGAGCATGTCCTGACGCTGACAGCATCCGGACGGACGAAATTCGCCGCGGGCGCCGAGCTGATCGCCAAGACTCTGCGCGGGCATTTCTCTTCGCTCAATGCGTCGCAAATGAAGGAAATGGACGCCGCACTCGGCGATCTTCTGCAGTCTATTTACGCCGCGATCCGTCCGTGCGGCTGCCCGGGGGAGAAGGAGTAAATTTCTCTTGCCGTTTGAATCGGGCTTGATACGCTTCCGCTCCACATGGCGAAAGCCCGTTCTGTCGTCGACGCCGAGTATGACGCGTGTATCAGCGCGTTGGACGAGGGAGACATGGAGAAAGCACGCGCTGCGCTGGCAAAGCTGCCGATTACGACTATGCAGCATCGTTTTGCGACGGAACTGGTGACGGCCGTGGCGGCTGTTCTCGGACACGTCGAAGCCGGCCGGCTGCCGCAGGCGCATGCGGCCACATCGGAGATTTTTATCGACTCGACGCGCAAAGCGATGCGGACCCTTGTTGCGGTGGCGGGAGGCACGCCCGCAGCAGCAGGAGATCCCGATGAAGATGAGGAGGATGATGACGAAGATGATGAGGATGACGAAGAGGAGGAAGAAGAGAAGCCGGATCCCGTTCCTGCGCCGACACCAAAGCCCCGTTCCGGACGCCCAGCCCCTGCCCCTCTTACGGTTGCCCTGCCCGAGCCCGTCGTCGCACTTCCCGGAGCGCCGCGGCTTTTGTCTTCCCCTTCGGCAGCCGACGGATGGACGCCGGATGGCGAACTGCGCCTGACGAGCACGGTCACGCTCGCGCTCTACAAACGCGGCGAGGAGGAGCGCATGGCCCTGATCGGTCCCGAGCCCGGTCGCGGCGACAAGCCCACACTGCGTGCCGTGCCGATTTCCGCGGCGACTCTTGCCCTGCTCGAACCGAATTCCGGCAGAAGCCGGATCGGCAACCGCACTGAAATGGCCGCGATGGTCGCACTGCTGGAGAACGGCGAGCTCACGGCCACACAGGTCGGAGAGCTGCTGGGATACAGGCCGGAGCGCATGGCAACCATCATCACCGGCCTCAAGCATTTCCGGTATCCGTGGAAAGTCGTCACGCGTGGTGCCGCGGCGGCCCGCACGTTCCGGTTGCAGTACGAGCACGACGGAACCGATGTGCCTCCGGGATTGCCGCCCCTGGAAGTCGTCGAAGAGGTTGTGAATGAAGACGTTCCCGCACCTGTACCGGCGGAACAGGCGATCATCGAGGCTCTGGTCGCCGAGGCGGAGCTGCATGTCGACGATGGTGCGGGCGATGACGTGGCAGTCGTTGAAGATGTGGGTGCGGAGGAGCCGACCGTGATCCTCGATGCCGCCGGAGAGGATACCGTCATCATTGAGACTATTGCTTCCGATGGAGATGCCGTCTCTGCATTGCCGGATGCCGCCCCGGTGACCGTGGACTATCCCCTGATGCCGGCCGAACTGATCGGGTCCGACGTCGCCGCCGGACCACCCGTCAGCATCACGCTCGAGACGGACCTCCCCGCGTTTGCGAATCTCGGGGATGTTGATGCGCAATCCGCCCTCATTCTGCACGAGGGCGCATCTGAGACGTTCACGATCACCACCGAACAGGTTGCGACGACGGTGCTCTTCACGATGCAGGCGCTCTGTCGTTTACTGAATGACAACGAGCGTGCGGTTCTTGCCTATTTCCGTGAGCATCCCGGGCAGATCGTGTCCGTTCAGGAGATCGCGGCTCATATCGGACGCGCTGCCGCGACGGTCAGGACCTTGATGATGTCCGTTGTCCGTTTTGTGAATACGGCGGGTGCCGGCAATCTCCAGACGATCCATGGGCAGGGATACCAGTTCACCCAATCGGCCTCCGCCGAGGCACATCTCGGAGCCGCGCTTGCGAACGAGACGCCGGATCCCGCCGCGACGTATACACTCAGTACCGACGACGATCTTCCGCCCGTTTTTTCCGAAGAGCAGGCATTGGGTATCCTCACGCCGTCGCAACGCATCGTGTACGATTTTTTCCAGGCGAACCAGGGAGCGATCGTGACGATCGATCAGCTGATTGCGGCGGGGGCTTCGGGGCCGATATCGTGCGTCCGGTCGGATATCGCGGCGGTTCGCGGTTTTCTGGAGCAGAGCGGCTATGCGCTCGGGGTGATGCACACGCTGAAAGAGCGCGGATACATGCTCACGCGCACATCCAATTTGCCGCTTGGCGAACTTGCGGAGTATGAGTGGAACGAGGCGAAGGCCGCCGAGCTGTTCGCCTCCAATCCCCGCGTCATTGTCACGCGCCAGCAACTCGCCGAGCGCATCTGGCCCGATGAAGGAATGGCGCATCCGAGCGCAGACAGCATGATCCAGCAGGTGATCAAGGAACTGCGTCCGAAACTGCGGAGCGGCCGGATCCTGACTCTGCCCGGTACGGGCTACTTCTACGAGCCGCTCAATGACATTCCACCCTCACTCTTCCGCCAGTTGAACTTTGATGAATACTCGCTTCTGCGCGCCCTGTTGGATGGCGAGGGAACGCTTACCGCCGAGCAGGCCAACGCAGCGCTTTCTACTGCACTGCCGATCGTCGGTCTCACCTTCTCGACGCATTCGCTGAGCGTCGCCGTCACGGCGCTGGAAGGACGGTGGGAGGCGATCAACGGACGCGATCTGGTCGTGCGCCGCAGAAACGGATGTATCCAGTCGCTCTCGCTCGTCGAGGCGCAGCAACCTGCCGAGCAACAGCCCGACGCCTCATCCACGATTCCGGCTGACCCGCTCGATCTGCGCGACACGCCCGATCGTGTCTTCCCCGCGCCGGTTCGCGCCCGCGCTCGGCAGCTCCGGACGGCATCCGGGTATGCCGGAGTCCTGAATGATACCCAGAACATGCTGCTTGGATTGATCCTCCAGCGTCCCGACGGTATCCCCGACGCCGAGCTCTGCTCGGAGCTGGGGCTTGGGCGTCTGCGCCGTCCCGTGATGGAACTGAACGGCGGCATCCTTGCCAACAGCGGTCATCGCATCGGCCACCGGGAGGGGAGCGGTTGGATGCTGCTGACAGTGCCGCAGAACCAGCCGCCCGCCGTCGCATCGACGGTCGGCACCGGCGCGAGTGCGAACGACGCGTCGTCGGACGCGTGACGTGTTGCTAGACTGCGGTCATGTCCCGCCCCGATCTCGAAGAGTGGACCGACGCGCTGTATCTCGCGCTGCCCGGCATCATCAAGCGCAAGACGTTCGGCTGTCCGTCGTACTATCGCGGCAAGAAGATGTGTGCGTTTTTGTACGAGGACAGCCTCGGCATCAAGCTCCCGCCCGAGCGCGTGCTGCAGAAAATCGAAGACGATCCCGAGGTGTACGGACACTTCAATCCGGGTGACGGCATCATGAAGAACTGGCTGATGATCACGCATCCCGAGGCGTCAGAGTACGAGTCGGAGCAGGAATTGCTGCAAGAGAGCCTGGCGGGCATCGCCTGAAAATCTCTGCTGTACAACCGTACACCTTCAGTACACGGCTCCAATTTTCCTGTGTGCAAAAATTCTGATTTTTTGGCTTTCATACAACATAATCATTCATGATCACTTTTGTGATGCTGCCAGACTTGAAATGCGAAGGTGTACGTGTGTACACTCATCGCATGCCTATCACTTCACTCACCACCGCACCCGTCCAGGCCGCCTGGACCAAGGCCGCCCAGGTCATTGTCGACTGGTCGCGCGGTCCCGCCCATGACGACAACGAAGACATCTCCGAGGCCGAACAGGTCGACGCCGAGAGTCTCCTCCGCTGGATCCGCACGTACCCCCAGCGTGCTTCCGTTCACGTATTCGTGCGCGGTGCCATCAATGATCATCGCCACCGCCGCTTCCGCCAGGAGCTGCAGTCGCTTGGCTGCACCGTGACCACCCGTTCGCATCAGACCGTTCTTGCCTGATCTTTCTCAGATACACATAAACCCCCCTTTTGTTCTCGACCCGGGCTGCATGGCGGCCCGGTTTTGCTATGATGCGAGTCCATGCGCATCCGTGTTTCTCTGCTCCTCACCGGAGCGCTGCTTCTGGCCGCGCCGTGCCTCTCTCTCGCGGCCGATGCGTTTACAGACGTCCCCGATGGCGTGCCCTTTGCGACAGCCGTCAACGTGCTGCGTGACGAAGGCGTCGTCAGCGGATTTCCCGACGGCGGATTTCATCCGGATGCGACGCTGAACCGTGCCTCGCTGCTGCAGATTCTGGTGAACGCCAAGGTCGATCCCGAGAAAACCGTCTGCACCGATCGCATCGATGCACCGTTCGAGGATGTTCCGGCCCGCGCGTGGTTTGCCCGGGCGGCATGTGTTGGCAAGAAAAAAGGCCTGATCAGCGGTTACAAGGACGGCACGTTCCGACCCTCCGAGCCCGTCACGCTCGGCGAGGCGGCCAAGCTGCTCGCCGTCGCTTTCGGCGAGCCCACAAGCGACGCGCAGCCCTGGCACAAACCGTATCTCACGTTTCTTGCGTCCCGGAACGCCATCCCGGATACGCTCGGCAGCCCTGATCAGCGCGTGACTCGTGCCGAGGCTGCCGAGATGCTGTGGCGTCTGCGCGGGAATATCCGCGATCTGCCGTCACCGTCGGTCGAATCGCTGCTTTCCGCCGAATGCATCGATGCACCGTCGGATGACCGTGCCGGGATCGATATGGAGGAACTCGCGCGCCAGTGGCTGCTGTGGACCAACGAGGTGCGTGCGCAGGCGAAACTTCCGCCGTACATCTACGATCGTCAGTTGCGGCGCACGGCGCTGATCTGGTCGGGACACGCGAACGCCGAGGGCTCCATTACCCACAAGCGCGCCGGCCAGACGGCCTACTATGACTACGCGCGGATGGTGGACTGGTTCGAGGGCCTCGGACTGACATTCAGGAACGACGACCGTATCACCTTCACCGAGAACATCGGCTGGGGCGTACTCAAGTGTAAGAGCGGCGACTGCACGGGCAAAGCAGTCGACGCCATCCGTACCACGTTCGATTTCTACATGTCAGAGAAAGGCAAAGCGAACCGGCCGCACTACAACAGCATTATGAACCCGCTGTTCCGGCGCATCGGTCTTGGCGTCATGATCAATCCCGCGACCGGGCGCTACTACCTGACGGTGCACTACGGAACGGAGATCACGTCCGATCCTCAGCCCGTTTGCTCCTGAAACGCTCCTGCTGTCAATTCAAGTCCGGTCACGAAGGACGGGGGAGAACGTCTACGATGAGATTGCACGGGTTCCGTGCGATATCTTCTTCCCAATTCATTCCTATGAAGAAACTCTCTGCCTCCCTGATCAGCGGTGCGCTGGCCCTTTCCCTTGCAGGCTCCGCGTTTGCCATGGAGGGCTCCGGCGAGGTCAAAGTCAAAGCGCAGGTCGACAACGTCTGCGTGCAGACGGCCGTCGATGCACGCGAAACGTCGCTCATCGCCGCTTGGGGCACGTACAACACGGCCATGACTGCTGCCTACACGGCGCGCAAAACTGCGCTGCATGACGCGTGGGGCAAGACCGACGTCAAGGAGCGCCGCGCCGCGGTGAAGGCCGCGTGGGACGCGTTCTCCAAGGCCAAGAAGGTCGCGGTAAAAGGCTGGAATGACACTCGCAAGGGTGTCTGGAAGACCTTCCGCACCGCCGCGAAAGCCTGCAAGGGCGCGTCCGCCGAAGCCGGTCTCGAGCTGCAGGGCGAGCACATGGATCAGTAATAATTGTCGCAACCGGAAAGAGCCGCCGCGAAGGCGGCTCTTTTTGTGTCCGCGCCCTTGAGGCGGCGCGGAGGCCTCGGTAGAGTCCTCGCACGATGAAAGCCTCCGACATGTTCGTTCGCCAGCTGGAAGAGGAAGGAGTGACGCATATTTTCGGCGTTCCGGGCGAGGAGAATTTGGATCTACTGGAGAGTCTGCGCACCTCGGGGAAGATCACGTTCGTCATCTGCCGCCACGAGCAGGCCGCCGCGTTCATGGCAGCGACGTGGGGGCGTCTCACGGGGAGAGCCGGAGTCTGCCTCAGTACGCTCGGGCCCGGTGCCACCAATCTTGTTACCGGCATCGCGCACGCGCAGCTCTGCGGTTTTCCGCTGTTGGCAATCACGGGGCAGAAGGGCCTGCGCGAGAACGTGCAGGGCGCGTTTCAGTTGGTGGATGTCGTCGACATGATGCGTCCGCTCACCAAGTCCGCGCGCATGATCGCCACGCCGCGCAAAGTCGTGTCCATCGTGCATGACGCCGTCCACCTCGCCGAGAGCGAGCGTCCCGGTGCTACGCATGTCGAACTGCCCGAGGACATCGCGGGTGAGGAGATGAAAGAGATGAAAGTCCACGTGCGTCATACTCAGCAGCTGACACCGCCGGATCCGCAATTCGTGCAGGAGGCCAGGACACGCCTGGAACGCGCCAAGCGGCCGTTTGTCATCGTTGCAGGCGGCGCGAACAGACCAGGGGTCGCCGAAGCCCTCAAGACGTTCGCCGACCGCACGGGCATTCCGGTCGTGTCTACCCAAATGGGCAAAGGTCTGCTGGATGACGAGCATCCCTGCTCGCTCTTCGCCACCGGCATCCACAAGCGCGATTACGTGCACTGCGGCCTGCATCGCGCCGATCTGGTCATCACCGTCGGCTACGACGTCGTGGAGCATCCGCCCAGCGTCTGGAACCCGGACGGCGACAAACCCATCATCCACGTCGGCTACACCCCGGCTCGCAGCGACGAGTACTACAACTCCACAGTCGATCTCACGGGCGACATCCGCCAGTCGCTGCTCGCGCTCTCCGAGGGTATGACGCCCGCGCCCGGCCGCTCCGAGGAAGTGAAGCGCCTGCGCGATTTTCTCATCGAGCATCTCCATGATCGCGACAAGGACGACCGTTTCCCGCTCATCCCGCAGCGCATCGTCGCTGATGTTCGCTCCGTGATGGGTTCCGACGACATCGTCTCACTGGATAACGGCATCTACAAAGTCTGGTTCGCGCGCAACTATCCCTGCCGCAAGCCTCTCACGCTGCTTCTGGATAACTGCCTCGCCACGATGGGCGCGGGCCTGCCGGTGGCGATGGGTTGCGCCATGCTGCACCCCGAAAAGCGCATACTCGCCGTATGCGGCGACGGGGGATTCATGATGAACAGCCAGGAGATGGAAACCGCGATCCGCCTCAAGCTCAAACTCACCGTCCTGCTGCTCAACGACAACGCCTACGGGTTCATCCGCTGGAAGCAGCGCAACATGGGCTTCGAGGAATTCGGCATGCAGCTGGGCAATCCGGATTTCGTGAAATACGCCGAAGCCTACGGTGCCAAGGCATGGCGCGTGAGCAAGGCGAGCGAGCTCAAGGCACTGCTCGAGAAATCCTTCGCCGAACCCGGCGTGACGCTGATCGAGTGTCCCATCGACTATTCCGAGAATGCGCGCGTGTTCAACGAAGAATTGGAGCATCTGGTGTGCCCGGTCTGATCGGATTTTTTGCCGTTGCCTGACGTCAGTGAGGTGTATTCTTTTGCCATGCCCACCCTGCCCCTCTACCTCGCCGGCAAGTTCCTGGAGACCGGCTCCACCCTCGACGTCAAAAGCCCGCATGACGGGTCTGTTTCCGCGACGGTCAGTCAGGCCGGAAAAAAAGAGATCGATCAGGCGCTCAGCGCCGCGGTCGCCGCGTTCGAGAAGACCCGTGCCCTGGAGCCGCACGAGCGCTCCGGCATCCTGATGCACATCGTCCGCCGCCTGACCGAGCGTCAGGAGGAATTCGCCAGGGCGCTGACGAGCGAGAACGGTAAGACGATCCGCGAGGCGCGCCACGAGGTCACGCGCGCGATCTCCACGTTCGAGGCTGCCGCGGGCGAGGCGTGGCGCGTGTACGGCGAGGCCTACGACGCGGGCATCACGGCAGCAGCCAAGGGCCGCCGCCTGCTTGTGCGCAAGTTCCCGGCCGGTCCGGTCGCGGCTATCGCGCCTTTTAACTTTCCCCTCAACCTTGCCGCGCACAAGATCGCCCCGGCGTTCGCCGTCGGGTGTCCCGTGGTCCTTAAGCCCGCGAGCAAGACCCCGCTCACGGCGCTGCTGCTCTCGCAGATCATCGACGAGACCGCGTGGCCCAAGGGCGCGTTCAGTTGCCTGCCCTGCGACCGCGAGGCGGGCCAGATGCTGGTGGAGGACGACCGCTGCAAGGTGCTCAGCTTCACCGGTTCGCCGTCGATCGGCTGGACGATGAAAGCGCAGGCCGGACGCAAGAAAGTCGTACTGGAGCTCGGCGGCAACGCGGGACTCATCTTGGATGCCGGCCCGCACGATTGGGACTGGGTCATCGCACGCGCGATCATCGGCGCGTTTTACCAGGCAGGGCAGTCCTGCATTTCCGTACAGCGTATCTACTGCCATGCGTCCGTCTACGATGAATTCAAGAAGCGCTTTGTGGAGGCGGCGGGCAGGCTCCGAACCGGTGATCCGATGGATGAGAAGACCGATCTCGGACCGCTCATCGATGCCGCGAACAAGAAGCGACTGACCGAATGGGTTGCCGAAGCGGTGTCGATGGGCGCGACGGTCCTCGCTGGCGGGGACGCGCCCGGCAACGCGATGAAGGCGACGATCCTCGAAGGTGTTCCTCCTGCGGCCAAGTTGTCCTGCGATGAGGCATTCGGCCCGGTCGCGATCCTGGAAAAAGTCGCGTCGGTTGACGAAGCCATTACCAAAGTGAACGCGTCGCGTTTCGGCCTGCAGTGCGGCATCTTTAGCAACGATTTCACCGTCATTCAGCGCGCCTTCAACCGCCTTCATGTCGGCGGCCTTGTCGTCAACGACGTGCCGTCTTTCCGCGTCGACCACATGCCATACGGCGGCATCGGTGATTCCGGCCTCGGCCGCGAAGGCGTGAAATACGCCATGGAAGACATGCTCGAGCCGAAAGTGCTCGTGTATTTCTCTCCGTTCTGACCTCTGCTTACTCCCGGTTCACGCTGTAGATGACGTTCTGCTTGCGGACGATCATGTAGAGGCCCGCGAGGCTCAGTGCCACTGCAATCCACATCTCCGGGCCGGACTTCGGCTGCTGCAGGGTTCCGGCGCCCGCGTGGAGCGCGGCGTTGGCCGGGTTGACCTGGTTTGCCTGGTTCGTGAGTGTGTTGGCCGTGTTCACCGCGGAGACAGTGAAGGGGTTGTACGGCACGCCGCCGCTCTGTCCTGTGGTGCTCTGGGTGTTGCCCGAAGCAAGGCCGGTGTTCGCGCTGGAAACGGCGTTGTTTCCTGTGCGGGACGAGCTCGCACCCTGGCTATTGAGAATGCCGGCGATGCCGGTTCCGGCCGACGAGGACGAACTTGTCGCGCCCTGGTTTCCCGAACTGCTGCCTGTGCCGCCCGCGTCCCCGCCGGACGAGGATTGTCCGGTGCCGACGATCACGGCCGTGAGGCCGCTGCCGCCGCTTGTGGATCCGGAGGTGCCGGAGAGCCCTGCTGCGGAACAGTTATAGCTGGCCTCCAATTTGCCCTGTCCGGAGGGAAGGGGGATCCCGTCGGTGCCGCCGAACAGTTTCGATCCCTCGCCCGGCGTGCTTTCGACGGTGTTCACGCACGGGTTGAGGGACACCGCGACGGTGCCCGTGACGTTCTGCGACGTGATCGAGGTGAACTGATGTTCCTGTTCCAGCTCGGTCTTGAGAACCTTGAAGGTGAAGCTTGTTCCCGGGAAAACGGCGGGCGTGTAGAGCAGATTGCCGCTGCCGTCATGGAGGGTTTTGGATTCAAAAATATGGGGAATCGTCTGGTTGTTGATGATCGTGATGGTATCGCCGGGGCGCGCGATGACGCGGGCCGGCAGCACACCGCCGCTGGTGATGCGGATCACGATGCCGTTTAGTACGGCTCCCGTCTGTTGCTGGTTGGACGCCTGGCCCAGAAGCGAAGTCCAGCCCTGCGTGAAGAACAGTCCGAGTCCGAGGACCACGGCGATGCCCACGATCGCGGCTGGCATGCGGGATGCGCTGGCGAATGCACGTGTCTCCCCGTCGCCGGCTGTGACGGCGATCTTGGCTGCTGCCGGGACGTTCGCCGCGGGAGCGCGGTCATCACCGGTGGAATGCCAGTGGGGGTGCAGGTCGCTCATGGGCGGAGGAGAACGGCGGAAGCGCCGAACTGGCGGCGGAGGGCAATCAGCGTTCCGATCACGGCGGAGCCGACGACGAGGAAGATCAGGGGAGAGGGGATGCCGGCTTCACCGGCAACGATCGGCTGGTTCTGCGCCGGGTTCTGCGGTGCGACGGTGTTGCCGAGCGTGGCGGACAGGTCCTGCGGAATGCCGATCAGCGGCGCGGTCGATGTCGCGGGACTGCCGATCTTCACGGCCACTTCCTGGCTGAACGCGCTTTCCTGGTCCTGCTGGTTCACGGCGCGGACGGCGGCGTAGTAGGTGGTGCCCTGCGTCAGGTCGCGGATGGCGAGACTGAGCGCGGAAGCGGGCAGGCTGCGGCGCTGGATATAGCGGCCGATCTGGGTTCCGTAATAGATGTTGTAGCCCTTTACCTGCGTCGACTTGAGCTCATCCCAGGCGATGTAGAGCGCGCTGTTCTCGGTCGTTACTTTGACGTTCTGCACTTGCAGGAGCGTGAACGCGGTGGTCGTTGGCTGCGCGACGGTTCCGGCTGCGGACGAGGACTGTCCCGCCGTGAGCGGGGCCGCGGAAGATCCGGCAGCTCCGGCGACGGACGAGCGGGCCGAGGACACCGCCGAGCCCGTCGAGGTCACGGGCACGGGCGCCGTCACCCGAACGACGAGCGCACCGATGGTATCCGAGAGGATGTTCTGATCCGGAGCGTCCTTGACGATGGCGAACGTGTGACCGGTGATACCGGACTTGAGATCGTAGAAGCCCATCGGCGTCTTGCCGCCGGCCGGGACTTTCTTGATGGTCATCTGGATGCGGGCCACGCGCAGCGCACCTTCGACGGGCTCGGCGCCTTCCTCGCTGCCGGCCGAAATCTTGATGTATCCGTCTTTTGCGTCAAAATCGCTCTCGCCGGGCGTCGGCAGAGGGAGCTTCTCGGAGATCTTAATGGAGACGCCTTCCAATGCTTCGGTGTCATACGAGAGCCACGCGCGGACGCGGCGGATGCCTTTCTGCTCGGGGTTCGAGAGGATCAGATCCAGGTCCAGCGTGTCGCCGGGCTTGAGCAATCCGGTCTGCAGGGACGTCGGATCGGCGACGTCGAACAGCGGACACTTGGTCTGGTCGGCCAGTTCGCAGTGCGGGCGCAGGTAGAGCGTCCCGGGGCCGGTCGCCGATGCGAACGGCGGCAGCATCAGGAGCATCATGGCGCCCAGAACGAGTCCGATCGCCGCCTTAAGCCGGTGGCTGCTGGTGGGCCTCGTCACGGGATCAGCGCGAAGAAAGGGTGTGGAGCACGCGGAGCGTGTCTTTGTATGTCAGCTGGAAGTCGCCGTCGGTGTCGCCCGACCGGATCTGCTCCGAGGTCGGAACCTCGAGGCCTTCGGCGCACTCCAGGATCAGCGCGGCGTCGTTGACGTCGAGCCGGCCGTCTCCCGTGATGTCGCCTTTCAGCGAGACGCGCATGGCGTCAGACACCACGGCAGCCTGGCTGGTGCCGAAGGGGTGAACCTCGCCCGCGGTCTGGAGACCGGCGGAAAAGGCGGCGACCGCGCAGAGCGTGGCGAAGCCGATGGACCGTGCGCGAGACGCACGGATGAACCGGACGAGCCGGCTCTGGAGGGTGGGGGTGTGTGTTTTGCGCATAAATCAGATCAGTATAGGCTTTTTTCGTGTTTTTCTCAATCCGCCACGCGTTGACCAGTCCTGCATCATATAGTCTGATAGTGCTTCAGTCCGGCAGGCGTTTTGCCGCTTGCGGCTGAGCATTTTGGTATAGTCCGGGGGTGGCGCAGATCTATTTCTTCACTGGGGAAAACGCCTTCCAGCTCCGGGAGGAGCGCCGCCAGTGGATTGCGCGCTTTGCGGCGAAGCATGGCGAAGAGAACTTGCTGCGGCTGGATGCGCCTTCAGTGACCTTCCGCGCGCTTCTCGACGAGGTCGGCGTGGCCCCGTTCATCGCGGCCAAACGCCTCGTGGTGGTGGATGGCACCCCGCGGTTCGATAAGGAAGAAGTCGAGTCGCTGCCCCAGCTTATGCATCCGGACTGTCTGCTGCTCCTGTGCGACGGCAAGCCCGACAAACGCCTCGGCGGCGCGAAGGCGTTTTTGAAGATCGCCGAAACCAAGGAATTCACCCCGCTGGAGGGACGCCCGCTGCGCGACTGGATGAAGGTATACGCTGCGGCGAACGGTTCGCGTCTGGAGGATGCCGCTGTCGATCGCCTGCTGGAGATCGCGGGAACCGAGCAGCAGATGCTTGCGCAGGAAATTCAAAAGCTGTGCACCGCCCATCCCGGCGGCCCCATTGCACCGGCGGATGTCGACCGTCTGGCAGTTCCCTCGGGGGAACAGGAAGTTTGGCGCCTGACGAATCTGCTGTCGCAAGGCAGGATTCCTGACGCGCTGCTCTACGCCCGCACGCTGACGCAGCAGGGTGAGGATCCGTTTTCGCTCTGGGCCATTCTGCTTTGGATGCTGCGCTCGCTGGTATCCGTCAAGGCGGCCGTGGACGGCGGTCAGCGCAATCCCGCGCGCATCGCCTCGGAGGCCGGTGTGCCGTTTCCGACGGCTCGCACTCTCCAGCCCTATGCCGAGAAAATATCCATCAAACGCCTGGCTGCACTGGTCGACTGGGCCGCGAACGCCGATATCCAGCTGAAAACCGGCGGCTACCGGGCCACCGGTGAAGCCCCGCAGGAAATGACGGCTCTAGTCGATGTGTTTATCCTGCGCTGCGGCGCGTTGGCAGCGGGATGACGAGGAGAGCAAAGATTGCATAAAAAAGATCCTGACAAACGACCTGCTCGTGGTTTTCTCCGACTTCATCGTTTTCCCCGTCAGGACGCCTGGTCGATCTGCTTCAGCAGATCCTCGGCTGCCTTGTCCTCTTCCTCCTTATGAGCGGTTTCGGCGGTGGAGCGTTCTTCGCGCTTCTTCTTGCGCTCTTCCTCCGTCTGCTTGCGCACTTCGTCGCTGCCGATCTTCTCGATCTCGGATTGGTACTTGGCGTCGATCGCTGCGAGCTGCTTTTTCTCGTTCTCCAGAATGTCACGCAGGTTCTGGATCTGCTCCGGCGTCATGATCGGCAGGATGTTCACCCAATACTGCCGCTCCTCGTCGTTCATGCTCTCTGAGCCCTTGATGAGCGTGATCAGGTCCGGGTATTTCTTCTGAATGTCTTCGGGCACTTTCAACGTGCTCGGTTTCACACCTCCTGTTGCTCCTCCCGCAGCCGGCTGCTGTGCGCTGGTTGTGTCAGCCATAGGGATAGCGTAGAGGGAGGGACCGGGGAGGTAAAGAGGCGCCGATCAGGCGACCTGTACGATCTCGTAGCGGATGATGCCCGACGGCGAATGAATCTCGACCGTGTCGCCCTTGTGCCTTCCCAACAGGGATTTGCCGATCGGCGATTCGTTGCTGATCTTCTGGTCGAGCGGGTCGGCTTCCGTGGAACCGACGATGGTGTACTTCTCCTGATCGTCGTTTTCGGTCTTGTTGATGAGCGTCACGGTGGAACCGATGTCGATCTCTTTGGAGCGCGTGTCGCTCTTCTTCTCGGTGATGATCTTGGCGTTCTTAATCTTCTGTTCGAGTTCCAGGATGCGTCCTTCCACGAAAGCCTGCTCGTTCTTAGCCTCCTCGTACTCGGAGTTCTCGGAAAGATCGCCGTAGGAGATGGCTTCCTTCAGGCGCTGGGCGACCTCCTGGCGACGCACGGTCTTGAGCTCGTGGAGTTCGTCCTTCAGCTTCTTCAGACCGTCCTTGGTCACGAGAGTCTGGTCGTCATCTCCGAAGCTCGCTGCCGCGCCGCCGGTTGTGTCATCGTCAGTCAGGATGTCGTCAGCCATGGAAAAACAGTGGGGAAAGCCTTGGGATTGTACTGGAAACCGGCCTTGTGACAAGCGGTTGCAGGGGTCTCCGGAGCCCCTATCGGCTCAGGATTGAGGCGTGTTGAGCAGGTCCGGCCAGCGCATCAGCGGCAGCTTGGCGGGATCCTCCTGTGCCATAGCCTCCACAATGCGCTTGGCAAGCTGGACGTTGGTGATGAGCGGAATGCCGTGGTCGGTCGCGATGCGGCGGATATAGTAACCGTCGGTCTGTTCGTCGCCGCTCGTGTGCGTCGGGATGTTGATGACGAGATCGATGCGCTTCTGCTCCAGGTACTCGCGGATATTCGGACTGCGCGGCTCCGAGACTTTGTGCAGCAGCGCCGACGGGATATCGCGTGACTGCAGGAACTCGTGGGTGTTGGCCGTCGCGAAGAACGAGAAGCCCTTCTGTTGCAGCTGCTGGATGGCCTGCAGCATGTCCATCTTGTCCTCCAGCCGGCCGATGGTCACGAGGATGTTTTTCTGCGGGAGCCTGAAGCCGACCGCAAGCATAGCCGTCAGCAACGCCTGCTCCGCATTGGTGCCGAAGCACGCCACTTCGCCCGTGCTCGCCATCTCCACGCCCAGCCGCGGGTCGGCGCCCTTCAGACGGCTGAAGCTGAACTGCGCGGCCTTCACCGCGACGTGGTCCAAATCGACGGTCTGGTAGCGCCTGCCGGTCGGAGCCTTGCGAAGCAGCGCCTGGGCCGCGAGTGCCGGAAAGTTCTCGCCGGTGACCTTGCTGACGAACGGGAAGCTGCGGCTGCAGCGCAGGTTGCACTCGATCACCTTGAGGCGGTTATTCTTGGCGAGGAACTGAATGTTGAACGGGCCGCTGATCTGCAGACCCTTGGCAATCTCCTTCGCGGCCACTTTCAGCTGACGGAGCGTGGCCATATTCACGCGCTGCGGCGGCATGACGATCGTAGCGTCGCCGGAGTGCACGCCCGCGTTCTCGATGTGCTCCGAGACGGCATAGAGGAGCAATTCACCGTTCTGCGCGACGCCATCGAATTCGATTTCCTTGGCGCCCTGCTCAAACTTGGAGATGACCACCGGCGCGTCCGGCGACACCAGCGCCGCCTGCTGCAGGTACGCTTCCAAGTCGTTGCCGGAGTGCACCACGGCCATCGCGGCGCCGGAGAGGACGTAGCTGGGGCGCACGATCACGGGATAGCCGACGCTCTCGGAGAACGCCTTGGCCGAGCCCATCTCCGCGAATTCCTTCCACTCCGGCTGGTCCACGCCGAGGGTATCGAGCAGCTGGCTGAACTTATGGCGGTCCTCCGCGCGGTCGATGTCCTTCCAGTCCGTGCCCATGATCGGCAGGCCTGCTGCAGCGAGCTTGGGCGCGAGCGAGTTGGGGATCTGGCCGCCCATGGAAACAACGATGCCAGCCGGATGCGTTACCTCCGCGATGTCGCGCACGCGCTCCTCCGTGAGCTGCTCGAAGAACAAGCTGTCGGACTCGTCGTAGTCGGTGCTGACGGTCTCGGGGTTGCTGTTGACCGTGATCACCCTGTAGCCCTGTCGCTGGAGTTCCTTGGTGGCCTGCACGCAGCACCAGTCAAACTCGACAGATGACCCGATGGAGTACGGCCCGCCGCCGAGCACGATGGCCCAGGGCTTGCCGCCCTCGGGGAACTCCACGTCGTGCTGGGTGCCGTGGTAAGTCATGTACAGGTAGTTGG
The DNA here is from genome assembly GCA_964517345.1 of uncultured Candidatus Peribacteria bacterium. Taxonomy (GTDB): domain Bacteria; phylum Patescibacteriota; class Gracilibacteria; order Peribacterales; family Peribacteraceae; genus DAISLF01. Next base: position 16,615 of record CAZFBZ010000020.1, read on the forward strand.
TCTGCGCGGGGAATTCGCCGGCGAGCGTGTCGATCTGCTTGATGACCGGACGCAGGTTCATCTCCTGGCGCTGAGCGCGGATCTTCTCCATCACGGTGTCGCGGATCTGCGCGACGGCCTTGTCCGAGAAGCCGGACATTTTCGCCCTGCGCAGCAGATCGCCCTCAAGTGCGCCGCCTTTCGTCTGAAAGAGCTCGCGCGCGATGCCGGCGCAATGCTTGATGCGCTGGAGGAACCACTTGTCGATGCCGGTGGCGATGTTCACTTCCTCCGGCGTCCATTCTCCGGCCAGCGCTTCGGCGACCGCGAAGATGCGGCGCGGGGTGGGACGCTTCACTTCCTTCGTGACATCCTCGAAGGAGAAGGGGACCGGGTACAGGCCCTCGGCCCCGATGTTGAGCATGCGGATCGCCTTTTGCAGCGCTTCCTCGAATGTACGGCCGAGCGCCATGACTTCGCCGACGGACTTCATCTCGCTCGTCACCTGGTCCGAGACAAACCGGAATTTCTGGAGATCCCAGCGCGGCATCTTGAGTGCGACATAATCGAGCGCCGGTTCAAAATCGGCGCACGTCACCTTCGTGATCGCGTTTTTCAGATCTGGCAGCGTGTAGCCGAGCGCGAGTTTCGCCGCGACGAACGCCAGCGGATAGCCCGTCGCCTTGGAAGCGAGCGCGGAGCTGCGGCTGAGGCGCGCGTTTACCTCGATCACGCGGTATTTGCGCGAGCGGGGATCGAGCGCGTACTGGATGTTGCACTCGCCGACGATCTTCAGATGGCGGATGACCTTGAGCGCGATCGTGCGCAGCATCTGGTACTCGAAGTTGTCGAGTGTCTGGCTGGGTGCGACGACGATGGACTCGCCGGTGTGGATGCCCAGCGGGTCGACGTTTTCCATATTGCAGACCGTGATGCAGTTGTCGGCGTTATCGCGGACCACCTCGTACTCGATTTCCTTCCATCCCGTCAGGTCTTCCTCCACCAGCACCTGGTGCGATTCCACGAAGGCCACTTTCAGCAGGTCGCGCAGTTCCTCTTCGTTGTGTGCCCGGCCGCTTCCTTTGCCGCCCAGTGCGAACGCGGCACGGATGATGACGGGATAGCCGATCTCCTTGGCAGCCGCGAGCGCCTCGGTCACGGCCTCGCAGGCGCGGGAGAGCGGCACTTCGACGCCGATGGAACGGAGCTCGGCGTTGAAGAGCGCGCGGTCCTCGGTCTTGCGGATGCTGTCGACCGGAGTGCCGAGCACGCGGACGTTGTGCTTCGCCAGGACGCCGGTTTCCTCCAGTTTCACGCCGCAGTTGAGAGCCGTCTGGCCGCCGAAGCTGAGCGCGATGGCGTCCGGCTTCTCTTTCTCAATGACCTGCTCCACGAAAGCGGGCGTCACCGGGACGAAGTACACGGCGTCGGCGAGACCCCAGCTCGTCTGGTTCGTGGCGATGTTCGGGTTGATGAGCACCACGCGCTTGCCTTCCTCTTTAAAGGCTTTGATCGCCTGGCTTCCGGAGTAATCAAACTCGCCGGCTTCGCCGATTTTCAGCGCTCCGGAGCCGAGCAGGAGAATCGTCTTCGCGGAAAAATCAGACCCCTCGCCCTGAGCGGGCGCCAAGGTGCCGGTATCCTGCACGGCGTTCATGTCCCGCGGAGACTACCGGGCTGACGGGGCGGGGGCAAGGGACTCGTGTCACTTCCCTTTTGCATGCCCCGGAGCGCGATGGAGTCCCGAAACGCGGCCTCTGGCAAGCCCCGCGCGTTGCCTTGCATCGGCTCTGCGGTACTCTGCCATCGTGCTCCGACGCTTTCTCTCTTTGTCCTTCGCGCTGACACTCCTTGCGCCGTCTCTGGCGTTTGCCGATGCCTACGCGGATCTCAAATCCGCGCTCAACGGCGTGCGTGCGGGCATTGAGCTCGATCTGAAGGATCTGGAAGCGGATGCGGCCGAGACGGCGCTGGAATCCCGCGACGAGTTCTTCCCCGATGACGGGCAGGTATCCTCGCGCCGGACCGGCGACGAGGCCAATGCGACTGTCGTCACATTCCGGATCGGAGGCGTGCCGTATCTGCTCAACGATGTGCCGCTGACGGCCTGGTTTGCACCGTATGTGCGTGATGTCGCCGAGAAGGGCATTGTCTCGGGCTACCGCAGCGCCGACGGAGTACCGCTGGGCATCTTCGGCCCGGAGCGCAGCGTGTCCATCGAGGAACTCGCCAAGATGGCCGTCGTCGCGGCGGGCATTGATCCTGCCACCTGTGGTGCACCGAAGAACCTTGGTGCCCAAAAGAGCTGGTCCGCGCAGGTGATTGCGTGTGCCGAACGGAATAACTTCGCCGTGTACGGAGACGGCACCGTCGGGGTGACGCGCCCCGCGACCCGCGCCGAGGTCGTGATGACGCTGCTCCAGGCGTTCGGCGTGCAGTTGCAGGACATCGATCCCAGCAAGCCGCTCTTCACCGATGTGTCGGCGTCCACACTCTTTTCTGCCGCCATCAACACCGCGGTGCGCGACGGCATCGTCATCGGCTACACCGACGCGCAGGGCAAACTCACCGGCCTGTTCGGTCCCGAGAAGCCCGTCAACCGCGCGGAAATCGCCAAGATCCTCAGTATCGCGATTCAGTTGTACGCGCGGCGCTGAGCCTCAGGCCAGACGGGTCGGGTGCGCCTGGCGCAGGTGCTTTTCCAGGTGATCCTCGCTCGGGTGGATGCCCATGAACTCCAGCAGGCAGGCGCCCGCGATGATCAGTCCGCCTCCCACGAAGTGGTAGAGGAAGATCTCCTCGTGCAGGTAGAAGTGCGAGAACGCGATCGATCCGATGACGGGCAGCATCAGCGCCATGGACACGGTCGTCGTCGGCAGGCGCTCCATCGCGGCGTAGAACGTGAAGCCGTTAAGGAAGCGCGAGATGAATGCGAAACCGAAGAGCACCGGCAGCAGCGCGAGCGGAAAGCTCAGAACCTCTTCGCCGAGCGTCATCGGGAGGAACGGCGAGATCAGAAAGAAGCAGGCGATAGCCGTAATGGATCGTGCCAGGATGGCGATGTGCGGATCGCAGTGGTGCAGGTATTTGCGATACACGACACTTCCTCCGCTGTAGGCGAGGCACGAGAAGAGCACGAGCAGGTCGCCCGACTGGAGCGAGACTCCCGCGGTGAAGCCCTGCAGCGCGATGACGGTCGCTCCGAGAAGCACGGTGAGGATCGAGGCGAGATGCGCCCGGCTGAACGACTCGCGCAGCACGAGTACCGCGAGGAACGTGAGGAACACCGATTCCATGTTCCCGAAGAGCGCCGAGTTCACGGCGGTCGTCAGGTGGATGCCGCCGAAGCGCAGCAGCGGCGCGGCGAATCCGCTGAGCAGGCCGATCGAGAGCAGGGGCAGCAGCATCGCGTGCGGGAGTTGCGCCAGCTTGCGAAGCGTCGGGATGGTGCCGAAGGACAGCATGACGAAGAACGCGGTCAGCACCTCGCTCAGAAACATCAGTGAGAGCGGAGAGAGTGCGTTGGTCAGTGACTTAGCGAAACTGTTGTACGTTGAGCATGCGAACACCATGACCACGAGTGCCATCCAGCCGATGGCTTCGGAGGAGTAGCTTTCCTGCTTCCAATGCAGAAACGGCCAGCGGCGGACGTCGATGGAGATCATGTGTATTTGAAGCTAATTATAACATATTTATGTATATTTGACAAATAGGCACAGCGGGCAGGGCATGGCTTCCGTCAGCCGAGATTCACCGTTAGAATCCGCGCATGATCGCCTGGGAGGACTTCGAGAAAGTCGATATCCGCGTCGGCAAGGTGCTGGAGGTGGAGCCGTTTGCCGGCCGGCACTCCACGCACATCCTGAAGATCGACTTCGGGCCGGAGATCGGCATCAAGAAGTCGCTGGCGAAGCTCAAGCCGCGCTACGACGGACCGGAACTGATCGGCACGCAGGTGCTGGGTGTCGTGAATTTCCCGCCGCGCCAAATCGGTCCGCACATGTCCGAGACGCTCACGCTCGGCGTGCCGGACGGAGGCGACGGCATCGCGCTCATCCGCCCGGACGCCCGGGTACCGGAAGGAGGACGTCTGTTCTGACGTCCCCCGGTCCGGTTCGTTTTTTTCAGTACAGGATCGTGCCCGGGTTTCCCTCGGTCTTCAGCAGTTCCTTGGCGAGCGGCACGGTGACTGTGCGGCGCCACGGGCCGTTTTGCGGATCGGCGTTCTCCACCGGGAAGATCAGTGCAGGCACCACAAGTTCGTCCTGCATCGCGCCGTTTTCGGAGAGTTTGTAGTAGAGCACGTTGCCGAGAGTCGGCGCGCCGAGCTTCACCGTCACCTGCTTGAGTTTCACGTCCTCCGGATATGCTCCGTCGGGGAGATTGTCGATGCGCGAGAGATACTCTTTCACGTCGGTGGCGGCGGTGACCGCGGCGTACTCGGAGCGTGAGTAGGTCTGGTTCTGCAGGCCGTACATGTCGGAGACGCGCTTGCTGCGCCCGTCGACGCTCACGCGGAGCCCCATCTTGGTGCCGCCCTGGTCGTACACGGGCCGACCGTCGATGATGAGCGGATAGAGCACCTGCACGGCCTCCGGGATATAGGCCATGCTCTTGTCCGCGAGGCGCTCGTAGTCGCGCTTCCAGACTTCGTCCATCTCCGCCTTCCCGTAGTGGGAGACGTCCACGCCGTGCTCTTTGAGGAATGCGTCGGCGGCGGCGATGGCCGTCTCGGGCGACGGCAGGTTCTCGATCTTCATGCGGTAGCGCTGGAAGCAGGCGTCATCCCTGCAGGCGTTTTCCGGATGCGGCCAGCGCTGCCAGTTCTGCGAGACGGAGACGCTGCCTTCGCCCAGCATGACGCTGATGATGTGGCCGTACTCCTTGTCTTCGATGAAGTTCACCGAGTCGAGTCCGGCGCTGCCGAACGTGCTCAGGTCGACGGATCCGAGACGCAGCGCGGATGCGATGGACGAGAGTGGCGGGCGCGTCAGGTTCTTCTCGCGGCGGAGCACGCCGACGGTGTCACCCGGCAGTTCGGGCAGATCGCCGTCGTATGTGTATGTGAACTCCGTCGGGTTGTAGATCATCATGTCCGTCGCGACACCTCCTCCTCCGCCTCCGGTGTAGCCGAGCTTGGCGTTCGATGACTCTGCGGTCGGCATGGGCGCCTGGGGCGCGGCGATGCCGGACGTCGTCGGCCCTCCGCCGCCGCTCTGATTGCGGGAGCCGGCTTCCGGCTGTGCGTTGACGGCAGCGAGATCGCCGAAGGCGTTGGCGGGCACGTCGCGCACGTCATAGGCGAACAGACCGGAGGACTCCTGCGTGAGCGCCGGGGAGCCGGCGTTCCTGGGCAGGAGCGACAGCGCGGGAACGAGCACCACAGTCGCCACGACCGCTCCGGCCAGGCCGAAGCCAAAGCCCTGCCACGGGAAGGCGGCGGGCAGCGGGGGTTGCGAAGAGAGTTCCTTGGCGCGCAGAGAGAGCTTGCGACGCAGCTCCTCGACGAATTGCGCGTCGGGTTCGCGGCCGGGATCGTTCTTCAGCAGCTGCGCGATGAGCGGCACGAGTTCTTTCTCGTGCGAGCGCAGGGCGGGGTCGATCTCGTAGAGATCGTCCAGGAAGGATTGGATGCGGGAGTTCATGGGCGGAACGGGGGAAGAAGAAGCAGAAGGAAGAGTGCGAGAGGGAGTTTGGAGCGCAGATCGTCGAGCGTGCGGCTGACGATGACCTTGCAGTTGCCCTCGGATTTGCCGGTGATGGCGGCGATCTCTTTATACGAGAGGCCGTCCCACACGCGCATCAGCACGATGTCGCGCTTGGCGCGGTCGAGAGTCGAGAGCGCGTCACGGATGCGCCGGATCTCCAGCGCGTTGCCGGCATCGGCCGGCACGTCATCGTCGCCGGCGAGATCCCACACGTCCTCGATGTTCGCGTGCTCGCGACGGGACCGGTAGTGGTCCGTGACGGAGTTACGGGCGATGCCGTAGAGCCACGCCGCGAAGGCGCCGCGCTTGGGCGAGAACGTCCCGATTTTCTCCAGGGCTTTCAGGAACGTGGTGCTCGTCAGATCTTCGGCGATTTCGCGCACGAGGGTCCGGCGGAGGATGAAACCGTAGATCGGCTTCACGTAGTGGCGGTACAAAGGATCGAAGTCCTCGAGGTGTCCTGCCTGGCACGAGGAGACCAGGCGAGATTCATCTGGCGCGGGGTCCATGGAAGTTCGGGAGAAAGTTCGCGAACGCCGATCGGCGTCTTGTGCACACCACATACTACGCGCATCGGGGGCATTTGGTTACAGCGCACATCGAAAATACCCGGACCCTCATCGGCGCTCAGGCTTTCGCGGTCTTCGGGGCGTCGAAATAGAAGCCCATCTTCTTTTTGAGTATCTCCGCCTGTTCGGCGTTGCGCCACACCGTCACTTTGTACTTCGCTTTCAGGGAAAAGAGATCCAACAGCACCTGTCGGTCGAAGGTCTTCTCGTCCTTGGCCGAGGCGAAGAGCTTCCCCAGGTGCGACGCGACGTTCTCCGGCAGGAAGCACTCGATCATGTACTCGCCGTAGACCGTGAGGCTGTACCCCTCGGTCGGGAACGGGGGATTGGGCGCGATCACCGACGGGAAGACGGGATTGTTCTGGGCGATGCCGTAGCGGTCCAGCGGCGTGTCGTTGCCGAAGAGCCAGCGGCACACGATGCCCCTGGCACTGAGCTGCTCATAAAACTGGCGGTCGATCGTGTGTTTTCCGAGCTGCATCCAGGCATGCGAATTGTACTTGTAGAGATTTTTCTCCTGCGTCACGCGATAGAGCTGCACGAGCAGGTGGTTCCAGATCGTTTCCACCGAGGTGAGCGATTCGGCGGTGAAGCTGCGTCGCTGCCCGTCCTTGAGGGGGAACATCTCGTCTTTCGCCAGCATCTCCAGGGTGTTTTTCTGCGCGCGCTGCGCGAAGAATTCCACATAGGAGATCCACATCAGATTGAGCGAGAGCTTGCCCTTGAGTTTCAGCAGAATCTGCTCGTCGATCATGCGCGTCACCACCCGGTAGAGGTGTTGCAGCGAGACATTGGCGTCGGCGTTCTTGTTCTTTTTGAGGACGGCGTGAAGCTCGCCCATGGTGATGCCGGGCTTCGCGGCAACCGCTTCCAGGATCGCATTGAAGAGCGGGTGCAGGGGATCCAGACAATGCATGGCTGCAGTATACGCCTCGCGGGGCAGCCCGACGAGCGCGTCCCTGTCATACAAGGCGTTTTACGGGTATAATGAGATACTTCCATGACGTCTCCCGACGCCCCGAAGGCCCGCCCGCGACGCCGCATCCGGCTGCGCACGACCCTCGTCAGTTCCATGCTGGCGCTGTTCACCGTGGCGGCCACGCTGGTCGCGGCGTATCTGCTCGGTCTGTGGAAGGCTCTCCCGGAGCTGACGCCGCAATCGCTGCGCGCCGAGCAGAGCATCATCCTGCTCGACCGGTCGGGCCGTGAGCTCTACCGCATCTACACGAACGAAGACCGCATCCCGCACGGCGACGACGCCGTCACGGACCGCCTGAAGAACGCGATCATCGCCCTCGAGGACGAGCGCTTCCACGAGCGCCCGTGCATCGACGTGCGCGCGATCGGTCGCGCCATCGTGGCGAACATCGATGACTACGGTTCGCAGGGCGGTTCGACCATCACGCAGCAGCTCGTTCGCTCCGCGCTGCTCACCCCCGACAAGACCGTCCGCCGCAAATTGATGGAGATCATGCTCGCGTGCCGTCTGGAACGGCAGATCAGCAAAGAGGAAATCCTCTCGCTCTACATGGACCGCGTGGCGTTCGGCCCGGGCATCTACGGCATCGTGCAGGCGGCCCGCACGTATTTCGACACCGATCCCGCGCGCCTCACGATCGCGCAGGCAGCGGTGATCGCATCACTGCCGCAACGTCCGTCGTACTACAGTCCCTACGGCATCCACGTGCGCACGACCGTCGAACGAGACGTGTTCCGGCAACTCCGCGACGGAAGCCTGCTGGAGAAAGACCTGACGCCCGAGATGATCACGCCCGGACTCCTCGGGCAGGTGATCGGCACGCCGACAGGGCCGGTCCTCCTCCCGGGCCGCGCGGACCATGCGATCCGCAACATGCACCGTCTCGGCTTCATCGACGATGCCGAGTATCGTCTGGCCGCTGCCGAGCTGCTCCAGACGTCGTTCCTCCCGCGGGACCGTAACCGCTTCGAGGCATCCCATTACACGCTTCTCGTCCGCAACCGCGTCCGATCGCTGATGGCTGACCGGCAGGCCGAACAGGACTGGACCAGGCAGGGTCTGCGCGTCTCCACCACGCTTGATCCGAATTATCAGCGCGTCGCCGAAGACACCGTCGCACGCCTCTTCCCGGATCTGTCGCAGCGCTACGGAGCACATGGTGTCGCGCTTATCGCCCTCGACCGCCGCACACGGGAGGTGCTCGCTTACGTCGGCAGCCCGGACTACTACGACGATGCGCACTTTGGGAAAATCGACATGGTCCAGCAGCCGCGCGCGCCGGGCTCCAGCTTCAAGCCGTTCGTGTATGCAACCGCGTTCCAGGAGACCGGCCTGAACCCGTCCTCACGCATCGATGACTTCCCGCTGACGATCGACGGCGTCACACCGCGAAACTACGAGGGCCGCTACTGGGGACGCATGACTGTCCGCAATGCACTCGGCGCCTCGCGCAACCTTCCTGCGATCCGCGCGTACCTGCAGGCGGGCGGCGAAGACCCGGTGCTCGCGCTCGCAGCGGGAGCCGGCATGCCGTATCCGCTCCAGCAGCGCTATCTGCGCCGCCAGTCGGACCCGGATTTCCACTACGCCTGGCCGCTGGCGATCGGCGCCGCTGAACTGCCGCTCTACCAGTTGGTGCAGGGCTACGCGACGCTCGCGGACGGCGGCATCTTCCGCCCGACCGTGAATATCCGCTCCATCGTCAGCGTCGAGGGCGACATCGTCTACATCCCGCCCGCGGTGGAGCCGGTGAAAGCCATCGAGCCGGGTGTGGCCGAGGACATCGTGTCCATCCTCTCCGATCAGACGGCGCGTCCGGCAGGCTGGTGGAGGCATCAGTTCAACTTCGATCCGCCGATGACGGTCGCGGCCAAGACGGGTACCAGCAACATCTGTCTGCGCCGAGACCTGACAGGCATCTGCCGCGAGCAGTTCGCCAACAACGTCTGGTCGATGGGCTTCAATGACAATCTCGTGGTGGGCGTGTGGGTGGGCAATGCCGATAACGCCCCGATGGC
>CAZFBZ010000021.1:0-25593 GCA_964517345.1 uncultured Candidatus Peribacteria bacterium
CTCGAGGTGGTGCGCATCATCAATGAGCCCACGGCTGCGGCGCTCGCGTATGGTCTGGACAAAGGCCACAGCCAGAAGGTGGTCGTCTACGACCTCGGCGGCGGCACGTTCGACGTGTCGGTGCTGGAACTCGGTGATGGCGTGTTCGAAGTGATCTCCACGAACGGCGACACGCACCTCGGCGGCGATGACTTCGACAGCGAGATCATCCTGTGGCTGCTTGAGGAATTCAAAAAGGACCAGGGAATCGACCTGAGCAAAGACAAGATCGCCATCCAGCGCCTCAAGGAGGCAGCGGAGAAGGCGAAGATCGAGCTCAGCTCGGCCACCGATACCGAGATCAACCTGCCATTCATCACGGCGGATGCCTCTGGCCCCAAGCACCTGAATCTGCGCCTCAGCCGCGCCAAGCTGGAAGCCCTCGTCGCCACGCTCATCCAGAAGACCGTCGGCCCCTGCGAGGCAGCGCTGAAGGACGCCAAGCTCTCCAAGAACGAGATCAACGAAGTGGTGCTGGTGGGAGGCATGACACGCATGCCGGCCGTCGTCGCCAAAGTGAAGGAGTTGTTCGGCAAAGACCCGCACCAGGGCGTGAACCCCGACGAGGTTGTCGCAATCGGCGCGGCCATTCAGGCGGGCGTCATGGGCGGCGACATCGACAAAGACATCGTGCTCGTTGACGTCACGCCGCTCTCCATGGGCATCGAGACGCTCGGCGGCGTCGCGACCAAGCTGATCGAGCGCAACAGCAAGATCCCCACGAGCAAGAGCCAGGTCTTCTCGACCGCCGCAGATAACCAGACCTCCGTGGAGATCCACGTCGTGCAGGGCGAGCGCGAGTTCGCCAAAGATAACAAGTCGCTCGGCCGCTTCATTCTCGACGGCATTCTCGCGGCCCCCCGCGGCCTGCCGCAGATCGAAGTCAGCTTTGATCTGGATACGAACGGCATCCTGAGCGTCCGCGCCAAAGACAAGGGCACGGGCAAGGAGCAGCACATCACCATCCAGGGCTCCACGGGTCTCAGCAAAGATGAGGTGGAGAAGATGCGCAAGGACGCCGAGATCAACGCCGAGGACGACCGCAAGAAGCGCGAGGCCATCGACGCGCGCAACCAGGCTGACGCCCTCGTGTTCACGCTGGAGAAACAGATGCGCGAGTACGACAAGCAGATCCCGGACGCCACAAAGAAGAAGGTCAACGACAAGATCAACGAACTCAAAGAGCTTCTGAAGAAAGAGGATGCATCCGCCGACGATCTGAAGAAGGCGACGGAGGCCCTCGGCACCGAAGCGCAGGAGATCGGCAAGGTCGTCTACGAGGAAGCCCAGAAGAAGAACCAGGCCCAGACCGACGCTTCCAAGGGCGGCGCCAAGGACAAGAAAGACGACGTGAAGGAGGCCGAGGTTGTCGACGACAAGGACGAGGAGAAAAAGGAGTGATGACTATGCGTTTTTTGCGCAAAGAGACTGGCCATAAGCCCGTCTCTTTGTGCTTAAATTGACAATTTGGAAGCGATAGATAGATTACCGCCCATGTCCGAAACGCCCTCAGGATCGACACTCGTCAACGGCGCGAACAGAAAAGCCAAAGAGTATGCCGATGCAGAAGCGGAGCGCATCGGTACCAATCCGGCGCTGTGTGATCAGGTCGTCGAACTCTTCACCATCCAGCGCCTCACCACGCACGAAATTCTGGATCGGCTGCGCGACGTGCTCGGCCTGAGTGAAACCGCCAAAGTTGCGACGAACCTCGGCATCATCCAGCGCGTGATCCACGCAAAAGTAGACGTAGCGCTGCGCGCGGAGATCTACGGCGGGCACCGCAGCGCAATCAGCACGCGCGTCCAACCCGCCATAGCCAAAGGACGCCGAAAGTACCAGGAGGAGCAGCAGGGGAGAGTGGTTTTCAGCGATGAGGAAACTCTCGAGCTGGTGGCACTTGCGGAAATGTCCGTGATGCAAATCACTCCAGGTCGCTGTGACCCGCAGAAACTCGCGGATGCAATGAACCTGCGCTTTGACACGAAGCGCTTCACCTACGAGAACTGCAAACAGAAGCTGGCAAACTACCGCCATGCCCAGAAGAAAAAGCTCGGACTGCCGATGCGCACAAAAAAGAAAAAAGGTGCTTGTGCTGAGAAGGTGGCAGAGGCTGCTGTTGCATAAATTGACAAAGATGACACAATAGCTAGATTAGCCGCCATGGATTCAGCGGAACGACAGCGCCGGGAACTGGCGAACAACGATCGGACAGTCGAGTTGTGGCCGGTGCTAAGCCATGAACGCAACCGCGAAGTGTTCGGCATGCAGGACCTTGGTGATATCCCAAAGCGCGTCCGCCTTCGCCTGCAGGCGCTGATGAACGGCCATGTGCCAATCGCCCGGCAGGCCTGGCAGGCGATGAGCGCAGGCAACTTCGACGAAGCTCAGAGGCTGTTCGAGGCTTGCCTCCAGGACGGAGCAAACTTCGCGGATGACCGCTTCTTTTCCGTCCATTGGGGACTGGGTGACATCGCTCTGCGACAGGGCGACCAGCAGGCTGCGCTCCGTGCATTCCAGGTCGCCCTCCAAAGCTACAACAGCCGTGCCCGCGAGTCGCACTACCTGCAGTACATCGAGCTCTTTCTGGTGCTGTATCCGGCGCAGGAAAGCGCGGCGGCTGCCATTGCGTGTCACGGGCTGCGCGCCATCGGCTGCTGGAATGAGGGCAAGCCTCTTGCCCAGGGACACACCGGCCCGGGAGCTGAGTTATATCGCCTGTACTGCAGCCTGGAACTCCACCGGACGGGTGAATCACGGCCCGGACCCATCGGCGTTCTCGCGGGCAGGCCTGGCATCAACCGGGTAGCGACAAATGTGCTACAGGAAGGGCTGAACTGAAATTCAGAGTTTGCGCTATTTTGCTTATAATATATTTTTATAGTATAATAATATTAATACCCACATCGTTCTCTATGATCACATCCCGTCACGGCCGTACGGTCGTCGTAACCCTCGCTGCGTTGGTGTTCACGGTCGGAATCCTGGGAGCGCAGACGGGAACGCCGTTGCAAACGAATGCCGACCTGTGGGACTTTTTCTGGTGGAATAATGACGACAGGGGAATTCGTCTGGATGAAGAGGCTCCGCAGATCGAAACACTGCAGGATTCTCCGGCGGAGTTCTTCCTGCAGGACATCGAGGAATCGATGCGGGAGTCGCCCCAGGAAGAATTTCCGATGATTGAGATGTATCAGGCAGCTCCCGATACCGCGGAACAAACGGAATGGGCGAATGAGGGAATGCAGACGCCGATGGAACTTGATGAGATCAGAATGAGCCAGCCGGAAGACCTGTCCGCCTCGTCTTCGTCCGAGGCATCGTCTGAATCGTCTTCCGAGGCATCGTCCGAGCCGGCGATGAATGCGCCGGTGGATCCGTTCATGCCGATGCCGGGATCTTCTTCGTCGGAATCATCCTCCGCCGAATCCACGTCTTCAGAATCGTCTTCCGCTGAGCAGACCGCTTCATCGTCATCGTTCGCGCCGACACTGATCGCACCCCTCCCACCCGAGGATCCACCGAAACCGGGAATGGTCATCACGATTCCCACAGAATGTGTCGTGTGTGAGTACCAAGAGACCTCAAACTGCAAATCTGCAGAGACCCGTGCCGCGTGTCAGGCGCTCAACGACGGCTTCGACGACGAATGCGTCTTCACCAACGGCGCCTGCGTGAACCAGTTCGAGCAGGCCTGCCGCACGTCGCTGGCCGGCGTGGAAGGGGCAATCATCCAGCCCGCGAGCCGCGAGCCGGCTCAGGGAGTCGATCTGTCTTCCTGCACGTCCATCACGCGGTCGTACATGGGTCACAGCGGACCGGCACTGTGCTCCGATCAGGCCAAGGATGCCATGCGCTGCCTGACAAAGGCTCCGTCGTGCTCGTCACTGACATGGATCAATGAGGGCTGCCAGACCTTCAAGAATCTTGATGAGGCCGACAAATGGGCTCAATGGCTGAGCGATCGGCTGCCCCAGGGTGCAAGAGTGGTGCTCAAGGGCAATCAGGCCGAGGCAAACCCGGATGTCTGCACGTCGTATGTGTCATACGAGATCACGTGTGACGCCGTCATAACATCCTACGGTGCCTGCCATGCGGCAAACAGCGCCTGCTTCCGCGAGGGCCGCGCGCAGGGCGAAGTCATCCGCTGCACAGCGACTGGAGGCGAGGTGAGCAGCGAAATCTGCTGTGCAGACAACACATGGCATTCCGGCTCGGACGAATCCGCCTGCCCGGCTCCGCAAGTCGCCTACGGAACCTGCACGGAATCCGCCTGGCACTTCCTGTGCGCGAACGCGGTGGAAACGGCGCGCTGGCACCGTGACCGTTGTCTGGAGCAGCAGCGGACAGCCTGCACCCAGAACGGAGGTCAGTTCCGGCCCGACTTTTACTGCCAGGAACGCGAATCCGCGATAACCCTCGGCTGCATGGGCTTTTCCGGCTGCGGCTGGAGCTGCACCACGTACAGCAGAACGACCAACTGAGCGGGAATTTGGTTGCAAACATAAAGAGAGGCGCTACTCTACGCGCCTCTTTTTTTCTCCCTATGCCCCCGAAGCTCCCGCCCTTCCTGACACCCGGCCATCCGTTCGTCGACAACGACGTCCATGAGGACGTGCAGGCGGCGACGGGCGGCGATCTGTCGCGCTTCCGCCAGACCTCGGTGATCGTGCATGGACAGACCCCGCGCGCGATCGACGACTGTCTCGCGCAAACGGCCTTCGGCGTGAAGCGTCTGAAGATCCATTCGCAAAGCGCCACGGCGCGCCCGGATCTGGACGATGTCGTCATCGCCGCCGGGTCTCATGGTGTGGATGCGTACATCGGCGGTGGCGTGATGGAGGATGCGATCCGCGGCGACCGCGTCGGGGCGACAGTGAAGGAAATGCAGCGTCTGGGCATCCACACCGTCGAGCTCTCGGACAGCGAGGGGGATCTGCGCAGACGGGATTTGCGCGATGTGATCCGCAGACTGCGCGCGGAATTCGATACGCTGCTGCTGGAGATCGGCCCCAAGTCTTCCGGAGCGGTCGTCACACAGCAGTGGATCGACGATATGAAGCGCGCGCTGGACGCCGGCGCGGACGCCGTGGTGCTGGAAGGCGGAGGAGGGGGCAACTGCGGTGTCTACGACGAGAACGGCAGCGCCCGGTCGCTGCTTGTCGCCCGCCTGATCCAGGAAGCCGGACCGGACGCGCATAAGCTGCTGATCGAAGCAGCGCGTCCCACGCAGCAGACGCTCTGGACGCATGGGCTGGGCTGGGACACCCCCATGGGGAATGTCATCCTGGATCCAAGCCTGCTGGAAAGCCTCTCTCGCCTGCGCCTCGCGGCTCTCAGGCGCGACCGGAGGAACGAAGTCATCGCAGCAAGAACCGCGCTGTTGTCCCTGCTTCAGGGCGTAAGCGCCGCTGCCGCTGCTCGGGGCATTCCTTTCGATTCCCTCGTAAACGATATCAATCCGTCAGCGATCCACGTCGGCGATGCCGACGCGATTGATCGCGTAGCACGTGAGCTCGTCACGCACATTGATTCGGGCCGCTGGAGAATGAGCGCTCAGGCGCAGATCAGCAGCACAATCGGTGCCATTATGGACCTTATGGGCGGACGCTCGCCGTTCGGATTCAGAGCCGACGGCTACGATGATGATGACGATGATGAGCGCTGAACCTGCTCAGAGCTTCGACCCGACGTATGCGGCCAGCTCGACGATGCGATTGCTGTAGCCCCACTCGTTGTCATACCAGCCGAACGCTTTCACCAGCGTGCCGTCGATGACATCAGTCAGCTGCGTATCAATGATGCAGCTGTGCGGATTGCCGACAAAGTCTTTCAGGACCAGCGGGCGGTCCTCGCAAGCCAGAATGTTCTTCATCGGACCCTTCGCAGCGGCTTTGAACGCGGCATTCACCTCTTCTTTGGTTGTCTCTTTCTCGGTGACGACCGTGAGATCGGTGATGCTGCCGGTCGGCGTGGGCACGCGGATCGAGACGCCGTTGAGCTTGCCCGCGAGCTCCGGAACCACGAGGCCGATGGCCTTGGCGGCGCCCGTGCTGGTCGGGACGATGTTTACCGCAGCGGCGCGGGCGCGGCGCAGGTCATTGTGCGGGAGGTCGAGGAGGTTCTGGTCGTTGGTGTAGCTATGGATCGTCGTCATCAGACCCGAAACGATGCCGAAAGAATCATTGAGCACCTTCGCCATCGGCGCGAGGCAGTTCGTGGTGCAGGACGCGTTACTGATGATGTCCATCTTCTTGGGATCATACGTCTCGTGGTTCACACCGATGCAGAATGTGCCATCGACTTTGTCCTTTCCCGGAGCGGAAATAATAACCTTCCTGGCACCGGCCTTGAGATGGAGCGCCGCATCGTCGCGCTTGGTGAAGCGTCCGGTGCACTCCAGCACCACGTCGACCTTCAGCTCCTTGTGGGGGAGCGTCGCCGGATCCTTGGAGGCAGTGATGCGGATGGGGCCCTGCTTCGTGGAGAGCAATCCGTCCTTAAAGCACGCCTCGCCGCAATCGTAGTGTCCGTAGGTGGAATCAAACTCGAAGAGATGCGCGAGCGTCGCGCCGTCCGTGAGATCATTGATGAGAACCACATGCACATCCGGGTGGCTTTCCTGGATGATGCGCAGTGCCTGGCGTCCGATGCGCCCGAATCCGTTGATCGCGATGTTCATGGAAGAAGGGGAAGAGGAACCGCTTTTGCTCACTATACCACGAACCTCCGGACGCAAAACACCGTGCATCAGGCCGCCTTCAGGAGTTCTTTGATGTGTTTCGTCGCCTTGTCGCGCGCCAGATCGCCCGTGGCTGCGAGCAGCGTGTGTGCATACGCCGCATCCGAAACATCTTCGCTCTCGATTCTGTAGAAATCGCTTTTGCCGTAGACGCCGGGTTTGACCGTGGGACCCGCAAGAATACCGGCATGCCGCGGATCGTGGTTGCGTCCGTAGTTATTGAGCGTGTTGGTCTGGGGCTTGCCGGTGCGGCCGAACTCGCCCCGGGCGCTGATGATGAGGCGGTCACCGTACTCCTCGATGAGCGCGGCCAGCGCCTGATCCATGAACGGCGCACGGATGCCGAAGCGGCGCTGCATTTCGTCGTGGTGATCCCAATCACCGGTTTCGACGACCACAAGCTTCACGTTTCCCTTCTGCGGATCGGCGAGCTGGCCCGCAAGACTGAACAGGCGCCCATACGGATGATCGCCGTAGCGCCGCATGCGCCCGCGCTTGACCATCGGATCGGCATCGGCGAAAGCATCAGTGAGACCTCTGGTGAGAATCGCATACGCGCGCTTGTAATGATCGGCCATGCGTTCGACCTGATCACCTCCGAATCGCGCGGTGTCGAGTTTGGCCCGCAGTGCCATGCGTTCATCGAGGTTGGGCGGTTTCTCGCCGACGGCGCACAGATAGTCTTTCTTGTCTTCGTCCCAGAGTACCTCCAGCGCCTCACTGAGCAGCAATTGCTTACGCTCCGGCTCCATGAGCGGACGAACACCGGGTGCGACGCCGTCGACGTAACGCAGCCCCTGTGTCGATCCCAGAACATCCCGGAACAGATGGGTTGCACCGGTATTCAGCCAGTCCTTGTACGCGGTGTCGTGCGATCCGTAACTGGTCGCCTTCATCGCCGTCATCAGCATGAACTTGTCGTCAATGCCCGCCATTTTTGGGAAGTGCTCGCCGAAGAAGCGCTTGCTCTTGGTTTCCACCGGTTTGAAGGGTCCGCGGACTTCATCCGGCGCGCCGCGGCGGTAGTCCCAGGAATCGAGCTGACTCATGCCGCCGGTCAGGATGACCAGAATTAGATTGCGCGCCTTGGCCGTTTCGACGGCTACGGCTTTTGCAGGCGACGCCTGAGCTTCTCCAAATCCGGGCAACAGGTACTCCAGAAGAGCGCTGGCCGCCACTCCCGCGCCCAGTCGCAAGATCCCGCGCCGGGTCGGGCGATCGATCAGCCGTTTGCCGTCTTTCATCGCATGGGGTGTGTGCAGGAGTCCCATGCTCCGTATATCTACGCCTTTGTCGCGGGACTGCCATCACATGGGCACATCGAAATGCGATCATGGCCCCGGCAGGCGCAAAGATCGTAGCGTTTCCGGTCGGGGTGATGCGTGTCAATCAGCCCTCCCGCGGACGGAAGAACGGATATCTGCCTCGCAGTTCGAAGTCCGGATTGCGCGCCATCAGCTGGGCCACGATGGCCCCGTAGTCGGCGGCGTTCACAATGTTCCGGTTGCCGATATCGCGCGCGTCCGTCGAGCCATAGACCTGTCCGCCCCGCACCTGCCGCGACGCGATCCACGAGCAGAACCACGGATCATGATCGCGCCCGCCGCTGCCGTTCAGGCGCTTCGTGCGTCCGAATTCCTGGTTCGTCACGATGGACAATCCATGGGGCAACCGTCCGCGTCCGAAGTCCTGGAGCAGCGCTGCATACGCGGCGTCCGTCCGCGGGGCCATGCGGCGCATGCGCGCTTCGTATGCCGTGTGCTGGTCCCAGCCGCCGTACACGTCGTCGAAGCCGTCGCGGAACACCGCCACGTTGACGATGTTGCGGCGGAAAAGCTCGATGAGCGTGAGCAGCCCGACGGAGATCGGATTTGCTGCCCCATCGGCGCTGTAGCGGCGCACCAACGCATCATCCAGACGGATGCCGATGTCGCGTGCCTGACGCAGCACCTCGATGGCACGTTGCCGGTGCTCTTCCATCTGCGCCACCACCGGAGCCTCGATGCGCGGCCCGAGCTTGTCGAGCTGGCGCCGCAGATTGTCGCGCGCGTCCACACGCGGCATATCCGCCGGCGGCCCCATGTCCGGCGGCAGGAAGCGCTGGAGTTGCCGGCTCCACGGCAGCTCCAGACAATTGCCGACACCGAAGGCGAGGCCGCGATAATCGAAACCCGTATTGACGTTCGGCACTTCGGAATAGAACACCTGCGGGAGTCCGGGACCCAGACGCGCCATCGGTGTGAGCATCGTGTGACGTGTCCGGGTGTTGGTCCGGAGGTGTTCGCGCATGCCCTCGAGATGCTCCGTCTCACGCGAATGCCGCGCGCGGAACAGCGTCACTTTATCCATCTGTTGGGCCAGCAACGGAAAGAGCTCACAAATCTCCAGCCCGTCCACCGATGTCCGCGTCGTGCGGAAAACAGAGTCCACGTGCGGGGAGCCAATCTTCGGATTATAGACCTCTTGGCTCTGCGCACCCTCCTGCCAGAGCATCAACAATTGCTTCGGCGACTCGGCAGGAGCTTGAGCAGTTGCAATCGGAATACGCAGGACGGGCGCGGCTGCCATCGCCACTGCCGTCCGTGCGCCCCAGCGCAAAAAATCGCGACGATCAAATATTGGCTCTTCCGCGACCGGGGCAACGTTGCGATGGCCATCAGCGTGCCTTTGCTCATCGCTTTCATACTTGGGCACGGGTGCGTCTCGTGTGTAACGTACCATGCCGTACAGCTCTACCCCTCGCGTCCGCAGCCGACCAACAAAAAGGCATCCTGAAATGACACGATGGCTCGTTCAGGCCGAAAGATAGGTCTTCTGCAGGAGCAGGGTATCTTTCTCCATGGCGGGGGATTCGCAGACAACCGTCCCGCAGACTTTGCGCTCCTTCAGCACGCCGACAAAATCCTTCCAGCGCGCGTCACTGTCGCGCAGCGGCAGGTGGTGCTTTTCGCCCTTCGCGCCGTAGGCGATGCCCGAGAAGTGCATGTGCACGTAGCCGAGCGAGGGTTTGCCCAGATACTTCACGTAGAGATCGAGCATTTCGTGCCACTCCTTAGCGGTGTTCACGAGACCATTGGTGCGCGCGTGCATGTGCGCTGGATCGACGCACGGATAGAGATCAAATTCCTTGCTGATGCGCAGCACCTCCTCCAGCGTGCCGAACTGCGTCTGCCTGCCCATCGTCTCCAGCGCGAGGTTCACGTGGGGGAAAAGCTTGGATTTTTTCTTGAGAATCGTATCCACCGCCCGGCGCACATTGTCGTAGACCTTGTCCGGCGGCTGACCCAGGTTGAACGCGGCGTGCACGCATACGGATCGCACACCCGCAAGCTCGGACATGGCGAGTGCGTTGGTGACACGCATGATGCTGGCGGCGAGCTTCTCTTTTTCCGGCGAGTTGAGATTGACGTAATACGGCGCATGGACGGTCAGCGTCATGTCGAGTTCCTCAGCGGTCTTGCGGATGAGCGCCATGCGCTCCGGATGGCTCGGCACGCTCTGCACCCACTCGATCTCCATGGCGTGAATACCGAGTTTTTTGGCCTGCCTGAGTCCTTCCACGGTACCGCCGGGGGCGGGGGTGGAGAGCGGGGAACCGGCGACGGCAAAGCGCAGGGCGGGCTTGATCTTGGACATGCGCATACGGTACCCCGGAGCCGCGTATCCCGCATCTTGATTCGCCGTCCGCTCTTCGGGATGCTTGCCCCGTGCCGCTGTCCCGCGACATCATCGACAAAACGCTGGCGACGCCGCGCGGAAAGCGCGCCTACACCGTCGTCGAACGCCTGGCGGACGCGGGCCACGAGGCGTGGTGGGTGGGCGGCTGCGTGCGCGAGATGCTGCAGGGCTGCGTTCCCGTAGACATCGACATCACCACGAGCGCGAAGCCCGAGCAGGTGCGCGCGCTCTTCAAGCGCTCGACAGGCGAGGGATCGGCGTTCGGCGGGGCGCGTGTGCTGCAGGGCGACGACACGTTCGAGGTGACGACGTTCCGCCTGGATGACGAAGCCTCCGACGGCCGCCATCCGGAATCCATCGTGTTCGGCACGCGCGAACAGGACGCGCTGCGGCGGGATTTCACCGTGAATGCGATCTACTGGCAGCCTGTCACGCAGCAGCTCTTTGATCCGACGCACGGCGAAGATGATCTGCGGGAGCGGCTGGTGCGCTTCATCGGCGAACCCGCGATCCGCCTGAAGCATGACGCGCTCCGCCTGCTGCGCGCCGTCCGCCTGCGCGCCGCGATCGACGGGCAGTATCATCCGGACACCTACGCGGCCCTGCGGGAGCACGCGCACCTTGTGGAAATCCTCTCGGGCGCTCGCCAGGGCGGCGAACTGGAGAAACTGCTGAAGGCGCCGCGGCCGCAGCGTGCGATGGAGGACCTCTGGGAACTGGGCATCCTTGCGCGTTTTCTGCCCGAGCTGCACGAATGCAAAGGCATCCCGCAGCCCGCGGACTATCACCGTGAGGGCGACGTGTGGGATCACACGCTTCGCTGTCTTTCAGCCATCCGGCCCGAGGACACGCAGGATGTGCGCCTGGCGATCCTCTTCCATGACAGCGGCAAGGTGAAGACCTTCTCGCTCAAGGAGCGGATCCACTTCGATCACCACGCGACGGTCTCCGCGGAGATCGCCGAGCGCGCGCTGGAGCGACTGCAGATTTCCGGTGACCGGCGCCGCAAGATCTGTTGGTTGATCAGCCATCATATGTCGATGGCTTTCACTGACCTTTCGGATGAGCGCAAAGCGCACTGGTACTTCCATCCGTGGTTCGCCGAACTCCTGCAGGTCTTCCGTCTGGATATCGACGGCACCGATCCGCCCGAGTACGGGCTGTATAACGCGATCGTCGCTGATCATCAGCATTTCCTCGACGCCCATCCGCGTCCGCACAAACCGCTGCTGAGCGGCGATGACGTCATGGCCATCCTCGGCGTGTCCCCGGGGGAGCAGGTCGGGCGCATTCTGCACGATCTGCACTCCCGACAGCACAACGGGTCCATCACGACCAAAAAAGAAGCCCGCGCCTACCTGGAGAACCTGAAGAAATCCTGAACCGCGTCAGCGGACTGCACTGACTTGCAGCACCCCACTGGCGCCGGCGCGCGCTTCAAATGCGAAGGGGAGTAATTGCAGTACGGCAAGAAACAGCACAATGATCGTCAGTGCGGTGACCGCGGACGGCCCGGTCGGGCGCGAGACGGGATAGAGATGCCGGGACTGGAAGGGCGAGGGCTTCATGGCAGAAAGTATAGTACTTTATATCATTATATAATTTTGTCAATAAACAGGGACGGCGCCGCAGGCAGCCGCCCCCAAGTCTGGATCGGGACGATCAGAGGCTCGACGAGGAGGAATTCGGGGAAGAAGACAGGCTGCTGGACAGGGACGAGAGGGACGAGGAGGAACTCGACGAACTCAGTGAGGAGCTGGAGGACGAGGTCATCGCGGACGAACTGCTACGCGAGCTCCAGCTGGAACTGGAGCTCCGGTCACCTTCCAACTCATTCAGGCGCCTCTCGAGGAGATTCACGCGGACCTGGAGGTCATTGATGTCCGTCACAAGCTCGCGGTTGTAGCGGTAGAGCGTCGCGGCAAGCTGGGCGCGGTTCACCACGCCGCCGATGTCAAAGAGGCCGCTGGCGTCGCCGGGACCGGTCATGATGTTCGCCCCGCTAACCCACTGGACTGCATCAAAAGCCCAGTAGCCGGCGGGAACGTCCGGGTAGACGTTTTGCGCCGAAACGCGTATGCCTCCGGCCAGCATCAGGCCCGCCAGAGACAGGCAGCCGGCAGAAACAAGGATTTTCTTGCGTGTAGTCATAGAAAATGGTGGAAAAAGGTAGAGAGGGAAAGAACAGTGGGCGTTATACTCGACAGTGATGACGCACGAAGCGCCTGATTCTTGCAGCGGCCCGTACCACCCGGACGCTCCGTGGCCGTGCATGCGCGGCAGCCTGTCCAATCACGGACGGGCGAATGTGCCGTTCGTCCCGGCAGAGACGTCGACGATTTTCCACGTGCCCACCGGCAAGGCGATTTTTTCGACGCCGGTGATCGGGCCGGATGAGACGATCTACGTGGGATCCGCCGATACCGTGTTCTACGCGATCGACCCGCTGAAGCGCGAGACCCGATGGACGTTCCGCGCGGGTGACATCATTGACTCCGCCGCATGCATCGACAAGCGCGGCACAGTCTACGTGCCATCCGGCGACGCGAGCATCTACGCGCTCACGCCGCAGGGGGAGGAACGCTGGCGCTTCGACGTGCTGCGCCACCGCACGCGGTTTTCCCCGAGCACGATTTACTGGTGGGAGGCGAACGTGGTGCTGGGGCCGAACGGCTCGCTCTACGCCGGATGCGACGATTTCCATCTGTATTGCATCGCTCCGGGCGGTGGCGTCACTTGGGCTCACCGCACGGGCCTGCATATTTGGGCGTCGCCGGGCTTCGGCCACGACGGCACGGTGTACGCATCGTCGTTCGACATGCACGTCTACGCACTGGATGCCGCGACCGGCTCGGTGCGCTGGTCGACCTTTCTGAATAATTTCGTCGCATCGTCTCCGGCAATTGATGAAGACGGCACGGTCTACGTCGGCTCGTTCGACGGACACGTGTACGCCCTCGACGGCAAGACCGGCGCCGTGCGCTGGACTGCGCCGACACGTGCGTCGATCTACAGTTCCGCGGCGCTGACGACGGACGGACGCCTGCTGATCGGCTCTGCCGACGCGCACGTCCGCTGCCTCGACTGCAAAACCGGACGCGAGCTCTGGAATATCGCCACGGGCGACGCCGTCCGCGGCTCGGTGTCGATCGGCGTGGATCCCGAGGGGCGCTGCGCGTTCCTTGCCTACGTCGGCAGCGGCAACGGCGTGCTGATGGCTCTGGAACCCGACGGCGCAATCCGCTGGACCTACGACGCGTCGGCAGGCTCGCGCGCGCCGGGCCGTACCGCGATCAATGCTTCCGTTGCCCTCGGACGCCATGGTCTGGCAACGGCTTCCGGCTGCGGCGATATCATCTACGTACCCTACGATGCGTATCTGCGCGAACCTGGGCGCAAAGGCCTCTGCGTCTCGGGCGAGCGCCCGCGCGTCTTCCAGCTGCCCGCCGGCAGGTACGGTCCGGACATCGAGGCGTATCCCGGCGATCCGATCGCTCTCCGTATCGGCTTTGCAGGCGCGACGGAGATTCAGGTGAAGAGCGAGCCGCCGCTCGATTGCACGCTGCTGCGGTCGCCTGACGGCGCGGCGGTCTGCATCGTGCCGTCACAGGAATCCAAGCCCGGCACGTATCACGTGCGGGTCGATGCGGGTGAGCGCAACGAGCAGGAAACCGTGCGCGTCATCGCCGCAGATGCGGGGGTCGTTCCGCCGAAGACGCTGCGCATCACAGCGATGGACATCCGCTCGCCGCATATCGTCGCGAGCTTCGATCAGATCGGCATCGCGAGTCTCTCCATCGACGTATGCCTGCTGCACATCGATCGAAGGAGCGGGAAAGTCGCCGCATGGGGGACACAGGTGTTCGGTGTGAACGACGCGGGCGAACGCGTCGGCGTTCCGTTGCCGCGCACCCTCTTCTACGCATTCTCCGGAATGTGGAAGAATGGCATCCTGACGCTGGAATGCCGCAACTGCGACTTCGAAGTGACGGCCTTCGCCGTGCCGCTGGACCTGCTGCGGCTGACTGCAGCGGGCATCGACGGAGCATTGACCGGACGCGGCCTCTACGCCGAGATTTCGCGCGCGAGCATGCAGCGCCAGCGCTGGCGCCGCATGTCATCGCTGTCGCGCATGGCGCTGCTCGGCATGCTGCGGGGCTTCCCGGAGAAGACGCGTCTCAAGGATGTGTTTAGCGCCTTTTATGCGGCGGTCCAGCTGCTGCTCTTCAGTCTGCGGATGCTCCGGAGCACCTGGAAACCCTGGGGACTGTTCGATGACGCCGGCGACTTCCGTGGTTGGGGTACCTATACTATCCAGTCATCACCGATAGCAGCATTGCCTCAACCGCGTCTTATCGAACTGCGCATCGGCAGAGGACACATCACGGCGACGGTCATGCACTCCGAGAGCGGCCGCGACCCGCGTCTGCCCGCCGGACTTCTTCTCCTCAATGAAGCGGGCGACGTGGTCCCCATCAATTACACACTCGCATTGCGCTCACGCGTCGAGGGGCTGACAGAGACGGTGTCGCTGCGCGTCCCGCCCGAACTGCTGGGGAAACCGCTCCGCGCCGTTGCGCTGGCAGGAACGCACGTATTGGGCGAAGCGCGGAGCTAAAAAAAGCCCCGGCGGACCGGGGCTTCCTGGAATCAGAGCGAGACTATTTTCCGCAGGTGTAATCCAGACGGAAGGGATTGCACGAGCAACGGTACACCTTGCCGAAGTCGGGACCCTCGCCGACGCAGTTGCCGGTGTTGCACTGTCCGCCATGCTGGCAGAGCTCTCCGGCCTTCTTCTTGGCAGTAGCCGCGACGCTGCTCTTCGAACTCGTGCAGAAGCTGAGGGGCGGAGCCTGCTTGCCGCGGGGACGGTCGTTGTCGAACGCGCACTGTTTAAGGGGCACCTGATACTCCGGCGGATTGCAGGGGTTCGTGCAGATGATGATGCCGTGGTCTTCGCACTTCACGGACTTGGCGAAGCGCGACTGCATGGCCTGGACGCAGAAGTTGTCCGCAGCCTTGTACGCGCCGCATGTGACGAGCTTCTTGTTGGACACCACGAGGTCGCCCTTGTTGGTCACCTGGTAGAACTCACACGCGACAGTGCCGGGGTACGTGCCGATGCGCGGATCGAGCTTGGCATTCGGAAGGGGGAGGGGACCGTAGGTACCCGCTTTCTTGCTGGACGAGGATCTGCGGGCTGTCGATTTGACCGAACTCTTCGCGGAGCGGCGCGCCGAGCTCTTCAACGAACTCTTGGCGGATGATTTGCGCGATGAGCGGATGGAAGACCTGCTGGAGGAACTTTTCAGCGGCCCGCCGCATTCCACGTACATTTCGCGGAACTGCGTGCCGATCGCCGTCTTGCAATCCATGTTCACGTTGCACGCCGGACAGACCTGGCAGGTGTTGAGGGTCTTCTCGCAGGCGAGTCCCTTCTGGGGCGCGCCGTCGCAGTAAAAACCGGCTTTGCTGCCGTTCACGCTGACGAGCGTCTTGGCGTTCGGATGGAAGATCTTGCAGATGTTGTTGGTGAAGCCCGTGTAGCCGACACACGTTTTGCCGATGCTGGCACAGACCTTTTCGCCGGTATTGGCGGTGGTACTATTGCCGTTCACGACGTAATACGTCTTGCCACCGAAGACGGCGGAGGACGGCGCGGCCACGGCGAAGGCCACGAAGAGAAGCGAACCGCCGGTCACGGCAGCAACGGCGCCCAGGAGGGCGGTGGAGTGGAATTTCATGCCAGAAACGCTACGTCAGCCCTTAATCGCCCGCAAGAGAAAGTTGATGTGCGATTCCGGAATCAGAGCAAATCTTTGCGCCGCAGGAGCGATCGGACATCTGGTTCGCGGCCCACGTATGCCGTAAAAAGCTCTTTACCCGGACGCGACGCACCCGCGGCGAGCACGGCCTTGCGGAAGCGTTCACCGGTGGAGCGCTTGAGCATGCCTTCGCGTTTCATCGTGGCGAAGACATCGGCCTCGAGAATTTCGGACCAGAGGTAGCTGTAGTATCCGGCCGCGTATCCTCCGGCGAAGATGTGTGCAAATGATGCGTGTTTGCGGGCGAATGCCGGAACCGGCAACACACCGGTGGTCGCGTTGTGGCGACGACACATCGCGTCAAGCGCAGCTGGCGTTTTCGGGGGAGGGGAGGTGTGCAGCAGGAGATCGAGCAGCGAGTACTCGCACTGGCCCGTGTCTGCGAGTCCGCCGAAGAAGTTGCGGCTCTTTTTCATCCGCGCAAGCAGGCGGTCCGGAATGCGTTCGCCGGTTTTGTGATGACGCGCGAAGAGGGAGAGTGCCTCGCCCTCGGTGCACCAGTTTTCCATCAGCTGCGACGGCAGTTCGACGAAATCCCACTCCGTGTGAAAGCCATTGAGGTTTTCGTACCGCCCCTCGCTGAGAAGCACATGGAGCGCGTGCCCGAATTCGTGGAAGAGCGTTTCGACTTCCAGATGCTTGAGCAGCACCGGGCCTTTCTTTCCACCACCCCCGAAGCTGCACACGTTGACCACGATAGGCAGCGAACTTTCCGCTCCGGCAAGCGCCGGTTCACGCAGGCACTCCGCCCAGGCGCCGACGCGCTTGGTGGGCCGCGCGAAGAGATCCAGCACGTAATACCCGATGCGCTTGCCCGCGCGCCGCACCTCGAAGCTCCGGGCCTGATCCGCGTAAGACTCGCGCGGGAGACGCTTCATATCGATGTCGTAAAGCTTCTTCGCCATCAGGAAGAGACCTGCCTGCACTGATTCCAGCGGGAAGTATGGCTGCAGCTCGGCGTCGCTGAGTTTCAGCGTCTCACGCTTCATCTTCTCTTTATAAAACGCAATGTCCCACGGATGCACCGAGGCAAGTCCCGAGTAGTTCTTCAACTGCTGCAAGTCCTTTCGCGCCTTGGCACGGCAACGGCGCCAGTAGGGGATCAGCAACGATCGGATCTCACGGACACTCTTCGCCATGCGGCTGCGCAGCGCGTAGGCGGCAAAGTCGCGCTGTCCGAGGATCTGTGCCTTCTCGCGGCGCAGACGCAGGATGCGCAGGATGATCGGACGGTTGTCGTGCGCGCCGCGCGTGGCGACCGAGACTTCCTCGCGGTAGAACAGTTTTCGCGTCGCGCGGTCCGTGCAGTAGCGCACGATGGCGATGTACGAGGGCGGACTGAGCGTGAACACGTAGCCGGAAAGCTTTCGTTTTTTGGCTTCGGCAAGAGCCGCCTGCTTTTCCTCATCCGGCATCTCCCCCAGGAGTTTTTCCTTCTCGATGCGATGGAAGAACGACTTCCGGGCATCGACACAGTTGCGCATGAACTTCTCCGCAAGCACGCTGAGCTCGGTGTTGATTTTCTTCAGCCTCTTCTTATCCGCGGGGTTCAGGTGCACTCCCTCGCGCTCCATGCTCTCAGTGATCAATTGCAACGACCGCTTCTGCTGCGCGGTGAGCGATCGGTCTTTTTTCACCGCCATAAGCAGCGCGTACAGACGCGAATCGAGCGTGATCTCGTTTCCGAGACGCGTCATCGCGGGCTGATAGCGTTCGATGACAGAGCGCACATCATCGCGCGTGTCGGCGCCGTTGAGGTTGCTGAGAAACGACCAGAACACCATCAGATCGCGGTCGAGCCGCAACAGCGGGACGACGACGGTATCGAAGGACGCCGTGACCGGACGGAGCGCGCGCAGACGCGCATGCTCTGCCCGGGCAATCTCCAGCAGCTCCTCCAGCAGTTTGGGTGTCAGCTTCAGCGCTTCTTTCGACGCCAGAAGACGGTAATCCGGCAGATCCGGAGAGCGGATTTGCCGCAGCAGGGAGACACGATTGGCAATCGGCATGGAGTGGTGGGAACAGGCCGATACTACAGCGGCTTCAGACACACTCGTCCTATACATTTCAGATTAATTCGTGTATAATATCTAGAAAATCCGACCATGACGACAAACACACATCCACTCCGGGCTCACACCTTCTCTGTCGGTGTCGCAGCACTCGCACTGGCGATGCTCACCGGCGCGTGGCTGCAGGGAAGGGGATTGCGTGCCGAACTCTTCCCCGACGTGCCGGCGAACCATCCGTATGCCGCCTCGATCCAGTTCATGCGCGACCGCGGCATCATCCAGGGATATCCGGACGGCACGTTCCGCCCCGACGCACTCGTCTCACGCGCCGAGATGATTAAAATCGTCATCGGTCCCCGTGCCGACTCAGCCGAACGCGATCGTTGCGCCGCCGAACCGTCCTTCACCCCGCTGTTTGCCGATGTGCTTGATCCCCAGGCCGTCTGGTACGGACCGTATCTGTGCGTCGCCTTCCGTGACGCGATCATCAGCGGCTATCCGGACAACACCTTCCGTCCGGCAAAGAGCATTTCGATTGAGGAAACGGCAAAAATCGTCAGCAGGGCGTATGCCATCACCCCCGGAGTCGATGCGCCGACTGAGCCGTGGTACGCCGGGTACATGCAGGCGCTTCGCTCCCGCAACCTGATCCCGGACACCGTGTACCTGACGGGCCAGCTGGTGACGCGCGGCGAACTCGCCGAAATGCTCGCACGCGTGATCCGTCTTCAGGGATCGGCGACGGGCACGCCCGCGGAAGGCATCCGTCTCAGTGATCCCAACGATATCAACCCGATCACGATCGGCGATCTGCATCCGTCCGCAGGAGATGATCCGTTCGGAGGGAGCCCGTCCATCACGGGCAACGGGCCGATCACCATCGGCCAGCCGAATAACCCGGGAAGCACGGCCGGCCAGGGCGATCCGGGAGGCGTCAGCATCGGAAACTCCAACGGCATCACGGGCAACCCCGGCAGCATTACGCTGACGCCGATCGAGGGAGCGCCGAAGCCAGCCATCAAGAAAAAAGTCCCGGCCGGATATCCGTCCTCGTACAAGGAACTGAAGTTCGAGGAGGTCTATGACCGCAAGCAGGACTTCCTGCGCGCGAACGGCACGAACTTCTTCCCGTATTTCGACATCTACGGCTTCGTGACAGGCATCACCACAAATGAGGGTGGCTTCCAGCCCGATATCACGGGCAACGGCGTGCGGTTTAGCGAAGACGTGATCAATACGTGGGACGACTTCATCCGCCGCAACAAGGATTTCTTCGGCGTCGACAACCCGGAGGCTTTCCATCTGGAAGAGGGACAGGGGACCAACAGGGCTTCGTTCACCTTCCAGGGACCTGCTCTCCCCGGCGTCGTCAATTCCGTCAATCTCAACGGCTTCTTCGTCAATGGCGATGAGCGGGGTGCCAAGGCGTCCCTAAGCGGACACCTCTGGCCAGGCGCCAAAGTCCCGACCGAGGCGATCATCACCGAAGAAGATCTGAGAAAAAAACTGATCGACAAGAAGGTGAAGGTCACGCACACGTTCAATTACACCAGCACCGAACTGGAAGGCCGGCAGGAACGCATCGTCGCCGAGCAATTCCCCACGTGGGGCCTCGGCTGGAAGCCATGTCAGCCGCCCGCCGAGTGCCCGCTGCCGGACAAGCAGGAATTTGAATATCAGATCGTGGAGGAAGATCTGAGCGGCTTTACGGTCTTTCCCCTCGCCATCACGCGCGAGGGCCAGACCAAACTGGAATTCCGCCTCGTCTACCGCGTGAACGTTCTGCGCAGGGAGGACGACAACGTGCGCTTCGCCTTCTCTCTGCTGTACGACGCGCTCACAGGCGAAGACCTCAAGCCGCGCGTCATCTGCAAACCGGAGAAGAAGGAGAAGCCGCTGATGACCGGCGTCGATCCTGCCAAGACCAACAGCCCGGAAGCCGATCCCGATCAGGAGCTGCCGGAGAATTATCCGCCGGTGTTCGCGAAGCGGTTCGAGCAGTTTGAAATCGAGGATTTCATCGCGGAGCGCAACGAGAACCTGTTCGTCTCGGGGCTTTTTGTAGACACAATCGCTGGCCTCCTGAGCTTCATCGGCATTCCCGATGACCGGCTGGTGGGTCAGCCTGATCCGATCAATTCGATCTACCCGCTGGACGCCATCAACTGGCTCTCCTTCAACGACGGCGAAGTCAAACAGTGGAAGGATTTCCTCCAGTATCACGCGGAGGTCTTCGGCATCGAGGGCACGGTCAAGCTCACCCGACAGAAAGTCTGCGGCGCTCCGGACATCCTCGTGGTGGAACAGGAATTCCCGGACCGCTATAACTTCTTCCGTACCCATCAGGAAGCCAAAAAAGACCGGGAATTCTGGCCGACCGTCGGACCGCTCATGACGCTGTCCAAGAATGATCTGGGCGGCGGTCAGCTGCAGGTCGTCATCTCGGGACATCACTTTCCGGACGCGGAACTCCCGAAGGCGCCCGTCCTCACGCGGGAGGACATCGAAAGTCTGTTCGTGGACCAGTTCGAGCTCAACGGCGAGCCGCTGCGGCGCGAGAACCTGATGATCCTGCTCGGCCCGGCCTTTCTGGACAAGCTTCGCCTCGTCTACTGGGTGGGCCTCTACAACCCCAACGCCGACTTCAACGGACAGCGCTACACCGACTCGCGCTGGATCCGCGCCATTGATGCGATGACGGGAGAGGAAGTGCAGAGGCGGGACTGATCCGCTGAACACATCCGGATGATGGACCAGAACAAGACCCGGCTCGACAGAGAGTTCGGCCTGCAGATCCGGACGCGGATGAAGACGGCTCTTACGCCCTAAAAAAGATCTGCTAACACTCTCACAACTCCCACGGGAGGGGTTGGGAGGTCCGCCTCCCAATGATAAGGAAATCCACCATTCGGCTCGTGGAAGAATATGAGCGACCGAACGGTACTGGGAAATCGATTGCAGCAGTGAAGCCGAATGGTGGGCCAGGGGGGATTTGAACCACCGACCGCCGGTTTATAAGTCCGGAGCTCTAACCAACTGAGCTACTGGCCCACGAACAAGTCTAGCGGAAAAAAGCCGGAGGGTCCGAGCCCGGTTTTTTCTCTTTGCGCCGCTCAACGCGGCGCAGCCAACTGAGCTACTGGCCCACGAACAAGTCTAGCGGAAAAAAGCCGGAGGGTCCGAGCCCGGTTTTTTCTCTTTGCGCCGCTCAACGCGGCGCAGCCAACTGAGCTACTGGCCCAAGATTGGCCTACACCAAACCCCTTCCGGCCCGCGACGCGTTATGTTCTTGCTCGTCCAAAGCTCATCAGGAAGAATCCGCCCATGCTCACCCCTGAACAGACCCGCGACTACCACGCCAATGCCGTCGACGTAGCCGCCAAGACCACTCCCGAGGCCGCCGCTGCTCTGGTACAACAACTCTCGGAGCACCCGGAGTTTCTGGTGCCGTATCTGCTGCGCTTTTTCCGGGAGTACCGCGCTGCAGTTTTCGTTTTACTCGCCAATGCCGGCGCACTGGAAGACGAGCGTCTGCGTCAGATTCTCACGGTACTCAATATCGAACCCGGCAGGGAAGAGGAACTGGATACCAAGTACCGCAGACAGGCCGGCGTCTTCATGCCCGGCCAGGATCCCTTCGAGGTTCTGCTGCAACTGGTCAAATACGGACACGAGGCCTCCGTGCTGCTGCGCGATCATCTGGCAGAAACAGCACCGATAAATATGAGAGAGGGGGCAGACGAATCAACTACGTGATTACTTCGCCTCGGCCACGGCCTCATCGGCCTTCTCTTCCTTCTTGGCCTTCGGGGCAGCGGCCTTCTCCTCGGCGACGATGACGCCGATCGGGAAGTTGGCTTCGCCCACTTTGACCTGCACCTGGAAGGTGCCGACGGCCTTGATGTGGTCGTTGATGGAGATGTCGTCCGCGGCGATGGTCAGCGCATGCTGGCTGAGGAGAGCCTTGCTGATGTCCTCGGCGGTGATAGCCGCGTAGAGCTTGCCGCCCTTAGCACCCTTCTTGGTGAACTGGACGGTTTTGCCCGAGAGGGCAGCCGCAGCCTGCTGCTGGAGCTGGCGCTCGTTGTCTTTCTCGAGGGCACGCTTCTTGATCTGCTCCGCGTAGCGCTTGCGCACCGTCGGAGTGGCCACCAGAGCCTTGCGCTGGGGCAGCAGACAGTTGAGGGCAAAGCCATCGCCCACGACCAGGAGGTCGTTCTTCTTGCCAATGCCGGCGACGTCTTGCAGGAGGAGGATTTCCATGATGTCCGTGCGGTAGGAAGCGGTTTTCTGTAACTGGCGACGGAGCCAAAGCAGTTTACGCGCGCACACTTAGCGCGTCAATGGACAGAAACCGGCCCGTGGGGAGCGGCAGGACGCCGCATGACCCTGATGACGGAAAACTGGCTCCGCTCTGTCCTCCGATGCGGTATTTTGCTTTGACAGAAGCCTAAAGACACAGCCGACCGCATTAAGATTTCTTAAGAACCGCGGAAGAGACTCCCCACCCATCCGAAGAACGAGAACCAGCTCATTCCGGGCTTAAAGATGCGATCCTCGTTGATATACCACTTGTAGAGCGTCAGGAAACGATCGGAGTGCAATGAAAGCGATCCCAGCTCGATGCCCTGGATATTTTGGTGATGCGCGTAGGTATAGAGCGGGGAGTACAGGAAGATGGCCGGCACGTCCGTCTTGAGAATGTTGCGCAGCTCGCCAAGCGCCTTCTTGCGATCGGCCTCGTCGCTCGTGCGGCGCACGCGCTCGAGAAGCTGGTCAGCCGAAAACGAGACGTACTGCGAGAGATTGTATGCATCGCGGCGCAGATCCTTCTCGCCGCCCGCGACTTTCTGCACGCCGCTGCTATGCCAGTACGGGTAGCTGTCGAGGTTATCCAGCAGTGACTGGCCGAAGAGCAGCACGTCATAGTCGCGCTTGAGCAGCCGCTTCTCGAACTCGTCGCGCGTCGCAGGCACCTGCACCTCCACCTTCACGCCGAGCGCCGACCACTGGCGTGCGACCTCCTCGGCGACGAGCTTGTAGGCCGGAGGGGCGCTGCTGGTGAGCAGGCGCAATGTGAGCGGCTCGCCTTTCTCGTTCACGCGCACGGTGGGCGGATCCTCGGGACGGCGCAGGCGCAGCATGCCATTATCCAGGAAGATATTGCCGATGGCGACCTGCGCCCCGCTCTGCGCGACACCCGTCCGCGTATCCACGAACTGCCGCGAGACGCGTCGTTCCTCCAATGCGCGCGCGGCCTCGGCCGGATCCTTGGGCACAAAGAGATAGAATGAATCGATGACTTTGCCCGTCTCGTCCGTCACGCGCACGAGGTTCTCGCCGCTCTGCAACGCGCCGGTGCCGGTGCCGAGGGGAAGCGTCATCATCCACGAACCGCTTCCCGACGGGCCGTCGGAGAGCGCGATACCGTTGATGCGGGCGCCGCGCGGCATGTCGGTGTACGACCCGGAGAGCGTCAGACCCACGGCGGCGTTGATGACCGCAACAGTCGGCGCGGGCACGATACCCGTCCGGTTGGCTTCCTCCTGTTCCAAAATCTTCTGGAGGCGCAGACGCTCGGGAATGTTCCAGCGCGAGGCGAGGAGCGCGCCCTGCGCGGCGTCGGGATCGAACTGGTAACGCCAGTCCGAGACGTCGATCTCCAGCAGCGGCGTGTCGACGATGACCGATTCATGGATCGCATCCGTGATCGCCTTCTTGTTGGTGCCGAGCTGCAGACCAATGCGCAGTTTTTGATCTTTCAATTTCTGCTGATCGAGATTGAGGAACAGCGCGACGTACTGCGGGAGATAATAGGTACGTGCCTGGAAGCGCCGGGGGATGATCGGCTCGCCCTTGTCGTTTTTCGGGACAAGGCGCACGCCCTGCAGGTTGCGCAGATCCGAGAGCAGGCTGGAGTAATCCGGGAAGATGCGGAATACGATGCGGTCCAGACGGTAGACCGGCGGCAGGTCGCGGCGGAAGCGCTCCAGCGTCACCTCGGACGAGAGATCGGTCTGGACGATGTTGCGGATCTTGTACGGCCCGGCGCCGATGGGCGCGAAGGCGAAATCCAGCTGTTGATCCATTTTGCCCGGCGGGACGCCCTCAAAGGACTTGGCCGGCAGCAGGCCGAGTGTCAGATTGCTGGGGAAAAATCCGTAGGGCTCCTCCAGCGTGAAGCGCACGACCCGCTCGTCGATCTTCTCCACCTTCACACCGCGGAAGTTCTGCTGCAGCAGCAGGTTGGGAAACTGAGGATCCTGAATCGTCTTGAACGTGAAGACCACATCATCAGTCGTGACGGGATGCGGATCTTTCTCAGTGGAATCCTGCCAGAAGATCTTTTCCTTAAGCGTGAGCGTGTAGGTCTTGTTGTCCGCCGAGACCAGCATGGTGGCGAGGTCGTCCTCGATCTTGCGGGACTGCGGGTTGTAGCGAAGCAGTCCGGCGAACACGAGCGAGATGATGTCGCGGTTCACGTCGTTCTGGACCGTGAACCACGGGTTTAACGGCTGCAGTTCGCCCACGGAGCCTTCGATGTAGGTTCCGCCGCTGGAGGGTACGATGACCGTGGAATCCAGATAGAACTGGCGCAGCGCGCCCCCTCCGCTGAGGAGAACGAGGACGGCGAAGATCCCCAGTGCCCAGTGTTCCCACCGGGTCATCGCGGCCAGGAGTTGGATTGCGCGCGGCATCCTGCAGATCATACCCGCTTCGCACGCGAAAAACACCGCCCGGACCCGTCCGGAAGCGTGATTATCTGCTCAGATCTGGACGTACCACTGGGCGATGGCGACGACGAAGAACGCCACCGAGAGCCAGATGGTCGCCTTGAAGATCACTTTTTCCGCGCCGCGGCGCTGGACGAACGTCGCTCCGGATCCGCCGAACGTGCTGGTAAGACCCGACGCGCGGTGCTGCACGAGAATGCAGAGGATGAGGAGAATGCTGATGATGACTTCGACGATGACGAGCACGGGATGGCGGGGGAGGGGATGGGCTGTTGCCCGAAGGACGATTCGTGGCCGAATGATAGCAGGGAGACTATATGTAGCCAAGCCGATTCGAGCATGGAAACCGCACAATATGTCATTCTGAGCTTGTCGAAGAATTCAAAAAATATGCCATCCCGAGTAGAAAGCCGCGGAGCGGATTTCGTAACGAGGGACGCAGCTATGTCACCCTGAGCGTAGTCGAAGGGCGACATAGCTGGATACGGCTGACGCCGGGCCGGTACTTCTTTACGACATAGAGAATCACTGCCTTGTTCCCCCTGGGCGCTGCCGCTTGGGCG
>CAZFBZ010000022.1:0-1336 GCA_964517345.1 uncultured Candidatus Peribacteria bacterium
CGTTTCCCGACTCCTTGAGGTCGATGTAGAACGTGCGCTGGCGGGCGTGGATCGTGACCGAGTGGATGTCCTGCGCGAAGCTGCCGCCGCCTCCACCACCGCCACGGCCGCCGCCGTAACCGCCACCGCGATGCCCGCCGCGGTCGCCGCCGCCAAAGCCGCCACCGTGGCCGCGTCCGCCTCCGGACGGCCTCGGGGAACCGCCGCCTCCACCTCCGCCTCCGCCCATGCCGAATTCATCGCGCTGGGGAGGACTTGTCAGTTCTGACATAGGATCAAACATAACTGTAATTGGGAAGAAAAATACGCTGCACCCTTACGCCACTTCTTTGCGACACGCGCGGACGGGTATCGGTGAGCGCATTCAGGATACGCGCCTGCCCCCCGATTTCAACCGTGGGACGATGAAATGGGCGTCACCTCCGCAAGCGGAGGTGACGCCGGTGGCGGCTTCGCGCGAGTCGGCGCCCGTTGCGGTGGTGGTGACACCGCAGTACGGGACCGGCGAAGCCACGCCACGCCAGTATGAACGAGGCAAAGCAGAGGTCAATTACGAGACAGGTGCGGGTTCGACCGGCACGAACAGGATGGAAGGCTGACCGACGGTCGTCCAGTTGCGGATGCCGCCCCAGGCTCTGTGCGCGTCGGTGATGACGAACGAATTCTGGAGCATGTCGTCCGCGTAGGGCACGCCGAGCTGGCGCGCGATCTTCTGCGCAGTCTCGGGCATGACGGGCAGGAGCATCAGCGAGAGGTGACGCAGGAATTCCGCGAAGGCACTGAGCGTACTCAGCTGGGCGGCCGGTTCCATCTTCCACGGCTGGGCGTCGTTGAACTTCTGGTTGCCGACCTTCGCCATGCCGACGACGTGCTGCACCGCCTTGTGCACGTCGAAGCTGTTGAGCGCCGTCGTGTACGTATTCCAATCATCCCCCACCGTCCATGACTGATCCGCCGCGAACACGACCTGTCCGCCGCTCTTCTGCAACATAACGAGCACGCGGTTCAGCAGGTTGCCGATAGTGTTGCGCAGCGCGGAATCATAGAGCTCGCCGAAGCGCTTCCAGCTGAAATCACCGTCGTTGCCCACCGGGATCTCGTGGCTCAGGTAGAACCGCAGCGCATCGACGCCATACTTGCCAATGGCCTCGTCCGGCGCGACGACGTTGCCGAGCGACTTGCTCATCTTCTCGCCTTCGCTTGTCAGGAAGCCATGAATCAGCAGCCGGTCCGGGCAGCGGACCTTGGCGTGATGCAGCATGCAGGGCCAGATCAGCGCGTGGAACCGGGCGATGTCCTTGCCGATCACGTGCGTCACCTCGGCGTCATCCCACCA
>CAZFBZ010000022.1:1436-10493 GCA_964517345.1 uncultured Candidatus Peribacteria bacterium
CCCGAGATGTAGTTGGTCAATGCGTCGCACCACACATACATCGTCTGCTTGTCATCGTGCGGAACGGGAATGCCCCACGAGAGGCTGCTCACCGGACGCGAGAACGACACGTCCTCCAGACCCTGATCGACCAGCGAGAGCGTTTCGTTCTCGCGGAAGCTGGGGACGATGCGGTATTTCTCGCCGTCCCAGTCGGACGTCAGGAGCTTTTTCAGGTTGTCGTTGTCCTTGCTCATGCGGAAGAACCAGTTCTCCTCTTTCACCTCCTGGGGCGCCTTCTTGTGGATGTCGCAGAGGCCGTCGACGAGGTCTTTCTTGGTGATGAACCGCTCACAGCCCGCGCAGTAGAGACCCACGTAGGTGCGCTTCTCCAGCATCTCGGCTTTCTTCAGGCGGTTCCAGAGTTCCACGACGGTCGGCCAGTGTTTCTGCTGATCGGTGGTGCGCAGGTAGACGTCGGCGGAGACATGCAGGCGCTTGTAGAGATCCTGGAACAGCGGCACGTTGCGATCGACCAGCTCGCGGGGCGTCATTTTCTCTTTGTCCGCGGTCTGCTGGATCTTGATGCCGTGCTCGTCGGAACCGATCTGAAAACGCACCTCGTCTCCGCGCAGCCGGAACCAGCGCACGACGACGTCGGCGAGGACTTTCTCCAGCACGTGCCCCATGTGCGGAGGCGCATTGGGATAGTCGATGGCGGTGGTGACGTACTGGCGTTTCTTCACCCGCCCAGTCTACCGCAAAAAGCGCTGCCGCACGACAATATCCCGGGATCAGGCGCCAGCGGCCGACCCGATGATCGTCATGGTGTAGAGCACGACCGCGTCGGCGCAGAGCGCGCCGATAAGGCCGATCAGGCAGTACATAATGACCTTCTTGGCTTCGCCCAAGCCCTCGTCATTGCCGATCACCATGCGGATACCGGCATAGATCAGCACGAGCACCGCGGCGCCCGCGATCAGCTGGAGCATGATATTGGTCACCTGCAGAAGCACGAATGCGAGACCGCCCGAACCTTTATCGGTGTGCGGGAAGACGCTCTTGATCATGCCCCACATCCCGTCGATGCCGGGCGAACCGGTGCCCAACTGCTCAATGGCGCTGGCGAACGCAGTGGGGACGAGGCCGTCGGCGAGAGAATCAAAGAGGCTCATATGTTGAGACCAAGGAAGGCCTGAACGATGGCGCGCGAGAGGTTGACAAGCACGGCTCCGACGATGGCCCATTTGATCATCGTGCCGCCCTTCTTGAATTCGTCAGCTTTGCCGGACGACAGAACCATCTGGATGCCCGCGTAGAGGATCACAATAATGAACGCGACGTTGAAGAGCGTCATGATGATGCGGATCGCGGATTCCATCAGGCCGCCGGCGCCGAAGAGGAAATCGCCGGGATTGGCCTGGCCGTAGTTCTCGGTGGTGACGAACGATACGATGGTGCCCGCGGCGAGCGCGAGACCCAGGCCGCCGAGCGCGAGCATGATGGATTTCTTGGCGGCTCCGGCCTTCTCGTCGTTTCCGCCGATGAGCATCTTGGTACCTGCAACGACGATAAAAATCACCGCGCCGCCCGCCACCAGGCGGATCATCAGCGCACCGGCCGTCGGAAGGGTACTGGTGAGCAGCACGTTCTCGGCTCCCGCGCCGCAGCCGGCAAGGCCCGTGCAAATCACGGGGATCTGGGCAAACGCCGGGAGCGCGGCCATCGTGGCCCCTGCGAGGATCGCAACAGCGGACAGCCGACGGAGGAGCAGATCGCGCAGCATCACATGAAGAAGGTCGGGTTGAGCACGTTGAGGATCGTGGATGAGAACAGAATGAGCAGCAGACCGCCCATGGAGATGAGCAGGCGGTTGATGCCGTTGCTGCGCTTGGTACTGTCGTTGCCGGCAGTCATCATCTGCAGGCCGCCGACGAGTCCCATGAGGACGGAAATCGCTGCGCCCATGCCGATGATCCACGGATAGAGCAGGTTAAAGTAAAACCCGAAGACGCCGAGCCCGGTCGCGCCGGCAGTCGGGATCACGGCGACCCCGCCGATGGGTTCCAGCAGGCGGATGCCGCCGGCCTGCGCCAGAGCGCGGGGCACGACGGAGAGGAAGCCCAGGAGGATAGCTGCCAGACGCATGGTTTTTGTCTGTGAGATCATCAAAACAGTATACCACAAACCGCCCCCCCGCGTAAGACGCCGGAAACGGCCCTGGCATGGGCGGAACGGCGGTTGTCTTGGGCTTGTTCTGCTTGTAGGATGCCCCTCGCGTCCAGATCCTTTGCTTCGCCGTTTCCCTGTGTATGCGCACGTAGCTCAGTTGCCAGTCCCGCGAAGCGGGGCATGAGAAACAAGAAGAGCTCGGTCGATTGGCATTCCTTACACACGGACCCCCAGATGCGCACGTAGCTCAGTTGGTAGAGCGTCGCCTTGCCAAGGCGAAGGTCGCGAGTTCGAGCCTCGTCGTGCGCTCCATGTTTCCATTCTGCTTCCAAAGACAAACCGGGTAGCAGCTATTCAGAATCAACCGCGCAGTCGCAGCGAGCTGCGACTGTTGCGCCTTTTTCCTTTGCTCGGGAAGCCTCCGGCTTCCCTGCGCGTCCAGCCCTGACGGTGTCCCCTCCCCCTGCTTCATTCTTTCCAGTACTCTTCTGCGCACGCGGGATTAGTACAGTGGTAGTATGCGAGCTTCCCAAGCTTGAGACGCGGGTTCGATTCCCGTATCCCGCTCCAGTAGTATTCGCACCATGTCTGCCGATTCGAAATCAGTCTGGAACGCGAGGTACGCAACCAGAAAAATGGTTTCGCCATTGGATTTTGCGAAACAGTCTTTGCAGTACCTGAAAAACGGTCAGTCACTGCTGGATATCGGCTGCGGAGATGGGAGAGATGCTGATTTTTTTGCCAGGAACGGTCTCCTTGTCACTGCGATAGATTTTTCCGACGAAGCGATCGAACGGGTGAAGAAATTGAACCCGAACATCGACACACGGATGATGGATATTCTTTCGATGGATTTCCCCGACGAAACCTTTGATGCGGTATACGCGCATCTGAGCGTTCAGTATTTTGACGACACTTCAACCACAGCCATATTCAGCAACATTCATCGGATGCTGAAAGCCGGCGGCTACTTTTTTGTGAAGTGCAAATCCATTCGTGATCCCCTGTATGGCCAGGGGAAAAAAGTGGGAAAGGACATGTTTGCCAACCCCTATGTGAGGCATTTTTTCAGCAAAGAATACATGAGCGATACTCTTCAGAATTTTACGATTCTTGAGCTTGAGGAAACTACAGCGACGTATGATGGAAAAGACTCCGCATTCATCGAGGCGATTGCACGGAAGAAACTCCAGAGCAGATAGGATCCATCCTTGTATACGCCGCGCGCCCGCGCGCGTTCGTCAGCATAAGTCCATCAGG
Organism: uncultured Candidatus Peribacteria bacterium; assembly: GCA_964517345.1. Lineage (GTDB taxonomy): Bacteria > Patescibacteriota > Gracilibacteria > Peribacterales > Peribacteraceae > DAISLF01. The sequence continues at coordinate 4,848 of CAZFBZ010000022.1, forward strand.
ACAAGCGCTCACGAAGTTCAGGAGCCTGAACGGTCTGAAGGCGCTGCCATTCCGTCTCCAGCAGCATCAGCGCCCGGCGCAGCGTGTTCGTCACGGCCAGAACATCGATCATATGGGCAAGATGGGTCCCCGGGACCACGAGGAAATGATGGAGCGGAACGGCCGTGCGCCGTGCAATCGTGCTCCAATCTTTTTTCCGGACGGGGAAAATTTTGTCGTCCTGCGAAAAAACAACAGCGATTTGCGACGGCTCTCCGCGCGCACCACTCTGCACATCACGCAATTTGCCGCAGATATCCGTTTTCGACAGCGACACGACTTCCTCTATGGAGCGCCATAAACCTCCGCCCAGGGTCCGCATTTTTTCCTTGGCGACGAAGGCTCCGTACTCTTTCTGGAAAACAGAACGTATTCCGCGCTTATCCATCCCGGCCGCGACTTTGATCTCCAGTACCGTATCTTTGCAGGCGCCGACGACCAGTTGCATCAGCTGCCTTTTTTGCAGACCCGCAGAATTGTAGAGCACGATGTTCCGGAAAAGACCGGGTCGCAGATGCGCTGCAATAGTGGCGACAACCCCGCCCTCCGAGTATCCGATGACGTCGCCGCGCGTAATGCCTTTCGCGTCCAGGCATGCGAGAAGAGCCATCGCCTTCCGTAACTGAGCGATCGGGTAACCCTTGATCGGGGGCGTGTCTATGCCATGCAGATTGCACACCGAGAATATCCTTCTGCCCAGTTCGATGAAATCCACCAGCAGGGGCGCGAACGTAAGGGTCGTATCAGTCCAGCCAGGGACGACGATAAGGCACGGTGCACTGTTTTCTGTGGCGGATCCTTTGGGCGAGACATCGATGTACTGGATGGTCTGACCTTTAGCCGTCACGTTCTGGGCATGCAAAATAACAAGAAGATTTTTTAACGTCCGCTCCTGAATATGACCGATGGTTTTTAGCACAGCCCGTATCTCCCGTGCCTCTTGAATGGCATCAGTCGACGGCCGGAATTTTTCACGCGACGCGACCATGAATGGCTGATGAAGTGTAGCAGTTTTCCGCGCGAAGTTTGTGGGGCGCGAATTTTCATCATGCTAGTATTATTGGGCTCTTTCTCCGCTTAGTCATGACTTCACTCAAGCCCATCACGGTCAGCGTCACCATCGGCGCGCCCGTCGAGAAGGCATGGAAGTGCTGGACCCGGCCCGAGGACATCATGCAGTGGAACCATGCGTCCGATGACTGGCATTCGCCCCGCGTCAGCAACGACGTGAAGGTCGGCGGCACGTTCAGCGCACGGATGGAGGCGAAGGACGGCAGCATGGGATTCGATTTCAACTGCGTCTACACGGAGGTGAAGCCCCTGCAGAACCTGGCGTACACGATGGAGGACGGACGGAAAGTCTCCGTATTCTTCGAACAGAAAGGCGACGAGACGCTCGTGACCGAAACGTTCGATCCCGAGAGCGAGAACTCCGAGGAGCTGCAGCGGAAGGGGTGGCAGTCGATACTCGACAACTTCAAAAAGCACACAGAAAGCCTGAGCGCCTGAGCCGCGGGTCGGGCGTGGCGGGCCGAATATTGCGTAATATCATAAAATGTTTTATAATAAATATATCTGAAATACCCAAAACTCACTCTCCTCTTCGGCACCTTCGTCGCTGCGTACATCCTCTACCAGATGGGCGTATTTGACCGGCTGACGGGCCTGCTGAACGGCCACGGCTACGTGTCGATGTTCCTTGGCGGCGCGCTCTTCAGTTTCGGGTTCACGGCGGCGTTCGGGGTGGCGATCATGGTAGACGTCGCGCCGCACGTGCACCCTCTGCTTGCGGCAGCTGTCGGCGGAGCCGGGGCAATGCTGACGGATATGGTCCTCTTCTCGTGCGTACGCTTCACGGTGTTCCACGAGGAAGTGCATCACCTGAAAAATTCCTGGCTGATCCGGCGCATCCATGAGGCTCTGCACCATCCGCGGATTCCGGAACACGTGCGCAAACTACTGCTCTGGAGCGTCGCCGGCTTCATCATCGCGTCGCCGTTACCGGACGAATTCGGCGTTACGCTGGTGAGTTCCGTGAGCTCGATCCGTCCCCGGGAATTCTCGATTCTCTGCTTCCTGCTGAACACGACGGGAATCCTCGTCATCGTGCTCGGAACGCGCGCGCTTGTCTGATCTGCAAGCCAATACCCACGAACGATAGGAAGAGAATTTGGACTATTTTGCGGTCCTGCGTATTTTTCACACATGGATGGTGAAACACTGGTGAACCGGCACGAGGAACAGGCGCGGGCAAGCGCCGATGACTGGTACATCATTGATGGCATCCGCTTTGCAGCGGGAGTGGACCGCCCGGCTGCGGAGGAATTCGCAGCCATGATCATCCGCAACGAGCAGGCAATCCGTGCGAGGGAAACCCTCACCGCCACCGATCCCCTGACCTTCCTTGAACATAACGGAGCAGGCGGAACCGCTCCGTTGATCCGGCGGCATCGCATTCCCTACGCCGTGTTTTCCGGCCACCAGACTCCGGCAGACCATCTCGCACTGCGTCAGCAGCGGCAGTTCGGGGGGCCGCGATGGCCGCTGTGGAATCCCGACAATCCCGGCTCGCGTTCCGTCGTCGTTCAGATTGGCGAGGACGCGCGCGCCAGCTTTATCGCCGCACTCAGCAAGGCTCTCGAACCCGACGACTGCGCGAATCTCTGGTGCGAATTCCACGGATCTCCGGCCGAACCGGACGCGGAGATGCCTATGCCGGCACTCGTCAGGGTCGAAAGGGCGCCAAAACCGCAGGATTGGGGCGGGAGAATCCGCATCGCAGAACTGCGCGTGGTCACGTACATGGAAACGGCTGCCGTGCTTGCCTGCCTGACGGAAGACGGCATCTGCGTGCGACCGTTCACGCATCAGCGGCAATGACAGGCGATCGACGGGGCACGGACATGCTGCTACGCTGGACTCCTATGAAACCCCGCACCCACATCCCCGTTCTTGCAGGTCTGGCCCAGGCTCTCGCCGTGGCCGTCTATGTCCTGCTGTTTTCGTTCACTGCATCCGTCGTGGGCCCGATGATCGGCATGCATCTGAACAACGAGATCATCGGCGCCACTCTGATCCTGATGACGCTCTCCCTGTCGGTCTTCTTCTGCGCCTCGTGCGTCGCCGCCTACCCGCTGTATCTGCTCATCGCACAGAAAAACGTCCGCAGCGCCGCCCTGACGATCCTCTGGACGGGCGTATGGATGGCGCTGCTTCTGGCCGTGACCGTCGGGTACACGATCTCGTTCTGAAAAATCCGGGAATCCGGTAAGAGTTCCACCGACTCCGCGTCATAGCCTGCAAAGCCCCTGAGGGGGTCGGTCGGCTTTGCCGCGTTCGGCTACCTTTTTCCGGTCCCATGCACACAGTCGTCTTCTCCACTTCCCCGCTGTCACCTGCCGGTCAACCGGACGCGCGCGACGAGATTCTCGTGGCGCAGCTGTTGCTGTGGGATGCGCGGCTCCGGCAGTTGGAGGAAGACAGCCGGCACCTGAGCGGCAAAAACCTCACCAAGGCCCTGCGTCGCCAGTTGGAGCTATGCCGGAAGATCGACGGTGTCTGGGAATCGCTCTCTGCGCCCGCGCGCGCCCGTCCCGGCAGCTGGGCGACCTTCCGCGAACGGGTCGCGGGTTTGCGCGATTCGCTCACAAGATCCCTGCGGTACGGCTGAGCCTTCTGTACAATCTGCGGGTGAGTATCCGCCCCCGCATCGTCGTCAAAGTCGGCACCAACGTCATCACGACGGAAGCGGGCCTGCTGGATGAATCCGTGCTGCGGTCCCTGACCGACCAGATCACGGAGCTGTCGGATGCCGGAACGGACCTGATTCTGGTGTCCTCGGGAGCCATGGCCGCTGGACGCGCCGCCGTCACGCTCTCGCCGTCGCTCGGCAACGTCGCACGCCGCCAGGTGCTCGCCTCGGTGGGGCAGGCGCGGCTGATGGAGGTCTACGGCAGGCTGTTCGCCGGACACAAGCGCGTCTGCGCGCAGGTGCTGGCCACCAAGGAAGACTTCCGCGACCGCCAGCATTACCTGAACATGCGCGATTGTTTCACGTCGCTTCTGAGCGAGCACGTCATCCCCGTCGTGAACGAGAATGACGCGATATCGGTGAGCGAGCTGATGTTCACGGACAACGACGAGCTCGCGGGACTGATCGCCTCGATGATGGACGCCGAGGCGCTCATCCTGCTGACCAGTGTCGACGGCATCTACACCGGCAAACCGGGCGAGCCGGGATCGGAACTGATCGGCACCATCGATGGCACGCGCGAGTGGAAGAGTTATCTGCGAGCCGAAAAATCGTCCTTCGGGCGCGGCGGCATGCACACCAAGTGCCGCACGGCAGAGAAACTCGCGGATCTCGGCATCCGCACGCACATCGCCAACGGCAAAGCCCCGGACGTGCTGCGCCGCCTCATGAAGGGCGAGGCCATGGGCACGACTTTCACCGCGAAGCGCGGCGCCTCCAGCGTGAAACGCTGGGTGGCCGGGAGCGAAGGGCAGGAGAAGGGCTCCGTCGTCATCAATATTTGCGCGGAAGAGCGCCTGAAGGACCGCAGCAAAGTGATGAGCCTGTTGCCCGTCGGCGTGACGGGAATCGAAGGCGAGTTCGAGAAGGGCGACGTCGTGCGCATCCGCGGAGAGGGCGGAAAGGACATCGGACTCGGCATCGCGCAGATGTCCTCGGGAGCCGCGCGCGAGTGCATGGGCAAGAAAAACCAGAAGGCACTGATACACTACGATTATCTCTTTTTGACAGCATGAACGAACGCATTGCCATCATCGGCGGCGGCAACATGGGCGCGGCGTTCTTCGCAGGTCTGCAGTCGGTGTTCCCCGCCGAAGCGCTCTCGATCTGCGACCGCAATGCCGACAAGCTCGCGGCCATCGGCACGGCCAGGTCCGCCGCGGACCCCATGGCGCTGCTGCCGGACGCGGATATCGTGCTCTTGGCCGTCAAACCCCAGGGCGCCGTGACATTGCTGAACGCGATCTGCCCCGCCCTGCAGCGCAAATGCATCATTTCGATCATGGCGGGCATCAGCCTGAAGTCCCTGCGCGAATTGACCGGCAGCCGCCAGATCGTCCGCGCGATGCCGAACCTGGGCGTGCGCGTCCTGCGCGGAGTGACGGGCTGGATCGGCACTGAGGAACTGACGCCCGAAAACCGCACGCTCGCCAAACGGATCTTCGCATCGGTCGGCACGGAGCTGGAGCTGGGCGACGAGGCGATGATCGACTCCGTCACGGCCCTCAGCGGCTCGGGCCCCGCGTACTACTTCCGTCTGTGCGAGATCTGGGAACAGCGCGCGCTGGATGAAGGCTTCGCGCCCGCGCAGGCGAAGCTGATCGCCGAAGAGACGTTCCTCGGAACGGCGGAACTGATGGCCCAGGGCAAGCTGTCCGCCGCCGAGTGGCGCGCGGCCGTGACCTCCAAGGGCGGCACGACCGAGGCCGCGTTCCGCTCGCTGGAGAAGGACAAACTCGAGGAGATCTTCGGACGCGCCATCGAGGCGGGCAAGCGCCGTTCCACGGAACTCAACGCATGACCGCCTCGCTCGGACCTTCACTGGCCAGGACGCGCAAAGCCAGCCGCACGCTGGC
>CAZFBZ010000022.1:10593-19763 GCA_964517345.1 uncultured Candidatus Peribacteria bacterium
GCCTTCTCGCTGTGCTTCAAGTCCGGCAACGCGTGCGTCCTCAAGGGCGGCAGCGACGCAGCCGAGAGCAGCAAGGCGATCATCAGCGTGGTCATCGGCGTCCTCAAAAAGCACCGCATCGATCCGGCTGCGGTCCTGCTGCTGCCCCCGGAGCGATCCGCCGTGCAGGCGCTGCTCAAAGCCACGGACGCGGTCGACGTGCTGATCCCCCGCGGTGGCCAGGGACTCATCCGCTTCGTGCGGGAGAACGCGCGCGTGCCGGTGATCGAGACGGGCGCCGGCATCGTCCATGTGTACGTGGACGCGAGCGCGGATGTCGCCAAGGCCGCGAAGATCGTCGACAACTCCAAGACCCGCCGCGTGAGCGTCTGCAACGCGCTCGATACGCTCATCATCCACAGGGCACGGCTGAAAGACCTGAAGACCATCGTCGCCGATCTGGCCGGGAAGAAGGTCGAACTCTTCGCGGACCCATCAGCCTTCGCGGCGCTCAAGGGGCACTACCCGGCATCGCTCCTGAAGAAGGCGAAACCCGCGCATTTCGGGACCGAGTTCCTGTCACTGAAGATGTCCGTCAAGACCGTGCCGGATATTGACGCTGCGCTCGCGCACGTCGCCAGGTACGGCTCCAGGCACAGCGAGACGATTGTTGCCGAAGACGCCGAGGCGGTTCAGCGCTATCTGGATGAAACCGACGCCGCCGCCGTCTACGCCAATGCCTCCACGGCCTTCACGGATGGCGCGCAGTTCGGCATGGGCGCCGAGATCGGCATCAGCACCCAGAAGCTCCACGCGCGCGGTCCCATGGGCTTACAGGAGCTCACCTCGGTCAAGTGGCTGGTGGAAGGCGACGGGCACGTGCGGCCCTGATTTACGAGCCGAAGGTGAACGCGTAAGCCGAGACTCCTTTGCCCTTCAGCGTCAGCGTGAGCTCGTGTTTGCCGTAGTCACCGGTGAAGAGGTTGTACAAATCATTCTCTTTCACGGTGATGGTCTTCAGCGGCTTGCCGTCGACCGAGATCTCGCCGGTGACGGGCGTCATGCCGTCTTCCAACCCGAGCACCAGGTTCGCCTCTGTGCCGGTGAAGTTCAGGCGGATCTCGCCCGTGTCGCTGCGCAGCACGGTACGCTCGGTGCCCTGCGCGCGGTCCTGGGTGTCTCCCACGAGCTGCCACGTGCCCGTAAGCGCGTAGGCGTTGGGCGTGACGGAGGCGGGCGTATCGTAGGTTTCGGCATCGTAGGTGACCGTCGCGGGGCCGTTCACGAAGCTCGCCCAGCTGCGGCGGCCCAGATAGATCTCGGGCGTGCGCGGGCGATTGGTGAGCGTGCTGCGGTCGACGATCGCGGCGCCCGAGGCCGTGACGCCGATTTCCTTCAGCAGGCTGGCGACCGCGGCATCTGTCTCCTCGTAGTCCCCTTCTCCGAAGTGGATATAGCGGATACGGCCCTCGGCATCGATCAGGTACTTGGCCGGCCAGTACTGGTTGTTGAACGCGTTCCACGTGCCGAACTCGTTGTCCTGCACGACGGGATACGTCAGTTTGTGCTTTTTGATGGCATCGGAGACGTTCTTGTCGACCCGCTCGAACGTGAATTCCGGCGTGTGGACGCCCACAAGCGTGAACGGCGCATCCTCGTATTTCTCCCAGAGAGCCTGGATGTACGGCAGCGTGCGGATGCAGTTGATGCAGCTGTAGGTCCAGAAATCGATCAGCACCACCCTGCCCCTGAGCCCGGCCATCGTGAGCGGCTGGCTGTTGTGCCACGTGCCGGTCTTCTGGAACTCGGCCGCCGTGCCGAGCACGGGCAACTTGCCGTCGGCCGCGGGTTTCATGTTTCCCGTCATCGGTTTGCCTTTCTGAAAGAGCGATTCCTCGATCTTCGTCGCGAACGTGCCGTAGTCGGTGTACTGCACCAGCACGGTCTGAAGCGAGGTGAAGAGATCGAAGCGGAACGCGACCGCGGAGAGGATCAGGATGGCGCCAGCGACCTGCTTGATGCGGCCGCTGTACTTGCTGAGCGCGCGCACGGACTGAACGGCCCACTGTCCGCCGTACCCGATGAGGAGCAGCGGCAACGCGGCGCCGATACCGTAAGCACCGAGAAGGATGAATGCCTCAAAACCCGGCTTGTCGCGCACGAGGGTGAGCGCGAAGCTGAGCGCGGGACCGGCGCACGGGACCCACACGAGGCCCATGGTGAGGCCGACGATGAAGGCCGTAACAAGCTCGTGCGAACCGAGGCCTTCGCGCGTCTTCTGCTGCACATCCGCGCCGAACTGCTGGATGGCGCTGGCGACGCGTCCGCCGATTTCCATCGCGATCACGCCGAGAACGGCCGTGATGACGACCGCAACCCAGCCCTTGTCGATGAAGAAGAGCGATCCGACAACCGCACCGGTGATCTGAATTGCCTTGCGATGCGTCAGGAACCCCAAGCCGAAGAGCAGCAACAGATAGTACGTGCCGAGGCGGACGTAATCGGCGAGTTCGACAAAGCTGGCCAGCACCACCTGCAGCAGGAACGTGAATCCGACGAAGCTCACCAGCATTCCGGCAATGGTCACCAGCGGGCGGAGGCGGTTACGGCCCGCGATGCTCACGCCGAGCACGATCGGGATGAGCGGAAGAATGCAGGGCAGCAGAATTGTGAGCAGTCCCGCGAGGAACAGGGTGACGGCGGTGGAGAACATCGGACGGAGAGGAAGGAAATCAGGCGCCGAGCATGGCGCGGAGCTGCGATTCAGACGGGCCCTGGATCTTTTCGATCAGGATGCCCTGGCCGTCCACTTTTACGAACGTGTGCTGATACGTGACTCCGTAGGTCTGACGGAGATCCTTATTGGAATCGTAGTCGACGCTGTAGACCGTCCCCGGGATCCCGCCCTCGGCGTACCACTCGCGGAGCTGCTGATCCTGAATCTTGCAGATCGGGCACCAGCTGGCGTTGAAGAAGAGCACCTTCGTCTTGCCGTCCTTCAGCACGGACGCGCTATACGTCGTGTACACGCCTGCCTGCGCCTGGACGGGCTGCTGCGGCTGCGCGGCAACGGACGATGCGGGCGTGGACGACGAACTGAGCGTCGAGATGTCCGGCAGGACGCGTGGGCCCTCGGTCGACGACTGCTGCTGGGAAGCGACGGAAGCGGCCTCGCTGGAGACAACCTCGACCTCAACGTCACTGTCCGCCTGCTCGTCCACCGTCACCTCCTGCTGTGGCGTGCCATCGTTCAACCCGTCATCGGTGATATCGGGAGTTGCGGGCGTGCAGGCTGCAAGAAGAAGCAGGACGGACACAGCTGCGAGAGGGGTGCGGATGCGCATGGAAGCAGAGGAAAAAATGCACAGACAGTGTGCCTGTGCTACGCCCTTCCGAAAAGAGGGTTTTGGCGTTTGGAAGGCAAATTCACACTCAACGTGAATGGTGCACTCGGCGGGATTTGAACCCACAACCTTCGGCTTCGGAGGCCGACGCTCTATCCAGTTGAGCTACGAGTGCACGGGGATATCGGTGCGATCAGGAAACGTCGCTTACGCCTGCAACTTGTAGAACTGTACCGTATTTTCCGCGGTGATGGCATCCACTTCAGCAAGGCTGAGCCCTTTCAGTTCTGCGATCAGCTTGGCCACTTCCACGACGAACGCCGGCTCGCAGCGCTTGCCCCGGTGCGGCACGGGGGCGAGGTAGGGCGCGTCGGTTTCGATCAGCATCTGCGCCGCTGGCGTGCGCCTGATCGTGTCGCAGATAGTGTCGGCGGTTTTGTAGGTGGCGATGCCGGTGAACCCGAGCAGGTATCCCCTCTCCAGCGCCCACGCGACGTCCTCGTACTTCTCCGTGCAACAGTGGATGACGAGGCTCGGCGGCGCGAGCTCCTCGATGATCGCGCGCAGATCCGCGACGGCCTCGCGGCAATGCACCACGCAGGGCAGCGCGAGTTCTTTGGCGAGCGCGAGCTGGGCACGGAACGCGGCGCGCTGCGCCTCGCGCGGAGAGAAATCGTAGTGATAATCCAGTCCGATCTCCCCGATGGCGCGCACTTTGAGCGACGACGCAACGAGACCTTTGAGCGTCGCCTCGTCACCGTCCTTCCAGTCTTTGGCCTTATGCGGATGGACGCCGACCGTGCAGTAGATCTCCTCATGCGCGTCGGCCAGATCCACACACGCAGCACTCTCGCCCAGGTCATCGCCAATCGTCACCAGACGGCTGACGCCTGCGGCTTTTGCCCGCGCAATAACCTCTTTGAGGTCATCCTTGAAGCTCTTGTCGGCCAAATGGCAGTGGGAATCAATCATCGGATGCAGAATACGCGTTTGGTCCCCCCGGCGCGATGTTCTATAGTCTGGACGCTCTTAGCCGTGGGTCGGTAGCTCAGTTGCCCGCCTTTGCGGAGCAAAGGCGTTAAAGACTCAAAGGGCTCGGTCCTTCTCCTGTTCTTTTCTCTCCAGTTCGTTCGTGGGTCGGTAGCTCAGTTGGTAGAGCAGTGCCCTTTTAAGGCATTGGCCGAGGGTTCGAGTCCCTCCCGACCCACCAGTCGATTCTCGATCGTTATTCGTCGCCGCACCCGATGCAGACTGATGATGGTGAGGAAATCGAAAATGCGTAGAAGCACACCTGCCTACTGACATGAGTACATCCGCACGCTCGGACACCCCGGACGCTGGGACGGGATCAGTTTCACGGAGTGGAATTGTTTCTTCAACGACTGCAAGACCGTGAGCTCGGGCACGCTGGCACCCTGAAGGCCCCGCAGTGCTATGTCCCCAAGCGCGCAGGCGGGTCATCCCCGTCTCTTCATCATCAGCCATTGCGTGAGCGCATCGAGGAATTTCTTGCGCGCGAGCTGGCGGTCTTCGGGCAACGCTGCAAGAAGGCGCTTCTTGTGCTCCTCCACCGGGCCCTCCGCCGGGAATGTCTCGGTGCTCTTCACGGGCAGGGACATGTCCGAGACACCATCCCAGTCCTGCACGGTAAAACCGAGTGTGTCCATCCACAGATCGAAGATCGCGTCGACGGTCAGCCACTTGCCGTCGATCTTCACTTTGAGGAAATCGTGATAGTCGGGCAGCGCCTTCCCGCGAAATTCCCTCAGCTCTTCCGGCCACGGATCTATGGGGAACACGCCGAAGTCGTGCTTGGCGAACCAGCTCTGCACTTCGTATCCCAGCGCTTCCAGAATCAGCTTGAGCAGCGCGTGCTTGCCGCTGCAGGTGCCCATGTTTGCCAGCAGCACATCGTAGGGGCTGCGCGACCCGATGTTGCCGTAGGGAATATCGCGCACGAAATGAAACGCACGGATGCGCCGGTCCGGTTCAGCTTCGGGCAGAAGTTCCTCCATCACCGCATCGAAGATGACCTTGTTGTCGTCCGTCATGCCGGCGAGTGTACAGAAAAACGACCGTCGCGTCCTCCCACGCAACGGTCGTCCGAAAACTGAAGTCTTAGCTCGCGTTCCCGAAGTCGACATCCCATTGCATCGGAGAAAGCTTGCGCATCATGTCGCCACAGACTCCGGCACGCGTGTGCGCCAGTGTGTGCAGTACGGACGGGTTGTGGAACGCCGTCTCGGCAGGGGCGACCGGGTCTTCGAGACGGGCATCCGTGGGCTGTTCGAGAGATGCGGTGACGGACATAAAGAGGAAAGAGACAAAAAGAAATGAAGATGCCCGCAGCATACGAGCCCCAACGGACCCGTATCACGGGGCAGGAACAACGAAAGACGTCAATGTCCGCAGTGAAAAGACTGTCCGCGCAAAAGACGGTCACGCAGAAAAGATCCTGTCCCGGCCCTCGGGCTCTGCCGTATGCTCGGACTATGACCAAGCGCACGCGCCTGCTCCCGCCCGGCACGCCCTTCATGACCACTCTCATCAAAAAAGTGGCGACGCGCATGGGCGCGCGCGTGCTGGTGGAACCCGAATTCCAGTACGTCGGGATGATCGAGTTCAAAAACGGACGCCGGACGTACTACCGCAACACGAACATGAGCATCAACACGCTCGGTCCGGTGGAGATTGCGAGGGACAAAGCCTACGCGTCGTTCTTTCTGAAAAAATTCGGCTACCGCGTTCCGGCGGAAAAAACGTTCTTCTCCGACAAGTGGTGCCTGAATTTGCGCAGCCGCCGCAATGCCGCAGCAGCCTGCGCGTTCGCCAAGCGCCTCGGGTTCCCCGTGATTGTGAAGCCCAATAACCTCAGCCAGGGCACGCTGGTCATCAAGGCGCATTCCGTGGCCGAAGTCCGCGCTGCGGCGAAAAAAATCTTCGCGATCACCAACGTGCTCGTCGTGCAGGAATTCCTGACGGGCCGCGATTACCGGCTGGTCGTGGTGGACGATGAAGTCATCTCCGCATACGAGCGCACGCCCCTCGTGGTGACGGGCGACGGGAAGAGCACGGTGAAAAAACTGCTGCTGCAGAAGCAGAAGGATTTCATCCACGACGGACGCGACACGCAGCTCAACCTGGACGACTTCCGCATCGGCTGGAAACTCAAGCGAGCGGGAATGACGATGCGGTCCGTGCTGCCGCACGGCCGGGTCTTCCGCCTGCTCGACAATGCGAATCTCTCCACCGGCGGCGACTCGCGCGACGTGACGGAAAGCCTCCACCGCGACTACAAAAAACTGGCCGTCGCCGTGACCAAAGACATGGGACTGCGACTCTGCGGCGTGGACATCATGACCTCGGACGCGACCAGGCCGCTCGATCCCCGCTACGTGATCCTGGAGATCAACGCCGCCCCCGGCCTGGACCACTATGCCTCCACGGGCCGCAAGCAGCAGCGGATTGTCGAGTATCTGTACGAAAAGGTGCTCCGGGCCATCGAGCGCGGACGCTGAGAACAGGTGACAGGGGAGCCGAAAAATGCTACAATGGTGGGAATGGTTGAAGTAGTCCCCGCCGATACCCGGTCGCCCGAGCGCATCCAGAAAGAGACGCGCGAAGCGCTTGCCGCTCTCAATGAGGGTGTGGCGTTTCAGGAACTCAACTACGGATCCAACATCCCGCTGACGGAACGTCAGGCTGAAGTGCAGAACCGCCCGGCCAACCGTCTGACGCTGCGTCAGATGCGCGACTATATCCGCCAGAACAACTGGTCGCCCGTCATCCGCCAGCTGATCGCCACCGTGCTCGGCAACAACAACGATGTGGAGGGCCTGGGTATCCAGCGCATCACGCGCGACAACCAGATCCCGCTGCACCAGACGGTCGGCGTGCTGGCACAGATCGACCAGCGTGATCCGGCTCGTCCGCACAACTTCCAGGAGGATTTCCGTCTCGGCTATCTGCGCTACGAATTCGCCAAGACAATGACGCAGCGCGGCTACACCGAAAGCACCGAGGCCAACGACGGCCGCGCCGCCACGAGCATCGAGGTGACCGCCGCCCGCGGCACCAGCCTGCAGGGCTACGTCACCCCCGCCGTGTGGAACCAGATGCAGGGCGACAATCCCGAACTGGTCACGTCGCTGCGCCCAAACGTCGTGCTGCCCGTGGGCTCCTTCGTGCACCTCAGCTCCACGGGCGTCCCGCTGTGTGTCACCCCGCGCAACGTCCCCGCCAACACGCTTCCTGCCTTCCCGGTCTTCCGCAAGCGCACTGGCCCCGACGCCGCCAACCGCCCGAATGACCGCGAGGCCGGCGTGGAATATCTCCGCCGCAATCTCCGTCCCGGTGACCTGCTCATCACCAGCCGCTCGCGCGCCAATCGCACGATCATGGCCGCCGCGTTCACGGGCATCAACCGCCGCTTCTTCGGCGACGGCAACGCTGGCGCGGGCTTCCATGGCACGCACGTCATCGTGTGCAACGCCCCGGGACAACTGCTCCACAACACCGAAGGCGTCGGCAAGGAACAGAAGTCGATTGAGCAGATGTTCCGCGACAACGACTTCGATGCCGTCACCGTCGTGCGCCCCAGGGGCAGCGACGCCCGACGCCAGGAATTCGTCGAGCAGGTGAACAAATTCGCCGCCAACATCCAGGGCTACAGCAAGACGCGCGCAGTCGGCCTGGCCGCCGGCCGCATCGCCGGCTCCGTCGGGGGCCGAGGCGCCCAGGTGGGACAGACCATCGGCAACGTCACCGGCGCGCTCCAGAATGATCGCGAGTGCATCTGCACCGATATGGTCCGCGTCCCCGCCAGCCGCATGTCGCCGCCCTACGCCAACCTCGGCACGGCCGAAGGACCCGCGTCCATCGCCGCCTCCAGCGATGTCAGCGTGCAGTACGCCATCGATCTCGGACCCGTGGCTCCCCCGCCCCCGCCTCCGCCTCCGACGCCCCGGCGTTGAGACATGGTAATCTGAGCTGGTGAACGATCGTCATTATGTCTATCTCGCCCGCTGTCGGGACGGTTCGCTCTACACGGGCACCTGTCTCGATCTCGCCGCGCGCGAGAATGCGCATAACGACGGCACCGGCGCCAAGTACACCCGCAGCCGCAGGCCGGTGCGTTTCGTGTATCACGAAACCTACGCGACCCTCTCAGAAGCGCGCAAACGCGAGGCTGAGATCAAACGTCTGCCGCGCGAACGCAAGATCCTGCTGCTGCCCAAAAAGGTGAGGCGCGACCTGTTATGATGCGCACATGAAGGTCGCGATCGTCCATGAATTACTGACCGTCCGCGGCGGCGCCGAACGCGTCGCCAAAATCTTTGCGGACCTGTTCCCCGAAGCGCCCGTCTACACGCTGCTCTACAACGAAAAGCTCCTTGGCGACTGGTTCCCGCGGAGCCGCGTGCGCCCGAGCCGGCTGCAGCGCTGGGCCGGGCTCAGCACGAACCATCACTGGTATCTGCCGTTCTTCCCCGGCGCCGCCGAGGCGTGGGATTTCAGCGAATTTGATGTCGTGCTCTCGTCGTCATCCGCCTTCGCTCACGGCATCCTGACGAACTCCCGCCCGCGACACGTGTGTTACGTGCACTCGCCCGCGCGCTACCTGTGGGACCGCACGCACGACGTGCTCGGCCGCTCCCCTCTCCTGCTGCGCCGCGCGCTCTCGAAGACCTTCCACGATCTGCGCCGCTGGGATGCAGACGCGGGCGACCGCCCGGACACGCTCCTCGCAGCGTCGAAAACAGTGCAACGGCGCATCGAACTCTACTGGCGCCGCGAAAGTGCTGTCGTCACGCCGCCGATCGACGACTTCTGGCTGCATCAGCCGGC
>CAZFBZ010000022.1:19863-24948 GCA_964517345.1 uncultured Candidatus Peribacteria bacterium
TTCGATGACACTGGACCCGGAGGCATGCCGCGCCGCGGCGGCCGCGCACGGCCGTCCGGCATTCGAGCGCGAGATCCGCAAAGCGGTCGAAGGCGCCATGTGACAGCGCCAGCCCTTTTGCTTGTGCGCGTAGGCGCCTCCTCTACACTTCCCGCACTATGAAACGCCTCCTGATCGTCCTCTCCGCCATTGTTCCCGCCCTGCTGCTGGCTCCGCTTGCGGAGGCCCGGGTGGTTGTTACCCCCAGCTCCGCCAACGAAGGCGGAACCGTCGTCACACCCGCGCGCGTCTCGTCGCGCACGCTGCGCAAATCCGTCTACGAAGCGGCAGCGGCACGCAAAGCAAAGCTGGTGAAGAGCTCTGCCACCCTGGACGCAACCTATAAGAACGATGCGTTCGGCGTGCAGCTCGACGTGTCGTCCGCGTGGGACAAGCGCGACCTGAACCAGGTGGAAGGGAACCTGACGCTCGTCGTCATGTTTCTGTCTCCGAGCGTGAAGGGCGAGACGATTCGCCAGAACATCAACCTGGTGGTTGAAGACGTGGCCGACAGGAACATGACGCTCAACGAGTACACGGAGATGGGTCTTGAAAAAGAGAAGAGCTTCTTCGACTCCTTCGTCCTGGAATCGTCGGTCCGCACCGTGATCGCAGGCAAAGCCGCGCAGCGCGTGGTCTTCAGCACGGATCTGAACGGCCAGAAGATGAAATTCCAGCAGGTGTGGTTCTTCACCGCTCCCGGCAAGGTCCACGTCTGGACGTTCGCGGATTCGCAGCAGAACTACGCCGCCCATGTGACGCTCTTCGAGCACATGATGGCCTCGATGACCGTGAGATGAGCGGTCAGGCCCCCGATACCAGCACGCCCCCGAGGACGATGAACGCCGCCCCGACGAGCAGGCGGATGATCTGCAGTCCGCGCCATTCGCCGAAGATCCAGAGCGCCAGCAGCACCGCGATCAGCGTGTTCATGTTGTAGAGAGGCACCAGGATCGCCAGCGGCGTTTTGTAGTGCAGTAGCGCATACGCCACGCCCCCGACACCGGCACCCCACGTGAGTCCCATCAGGACCGACCAGCCGACTCCCGGCCACGAGACGTTCGCGCCCGGATGGATGACGGCGAGAATCACGCCCGCACCGGCCACGCCGAGTCCTGCCAGCATCAGGTACGGGCCAATGCCGACCCCCGTCTGGACGGCCAGCTTGCTCATCACGCCGTTCACGCCGAAGAAGAGCGCCGGGACGATGCCGCCGATCAGGATGCCCGCCATCTCGGGAGACATGCGCTTCAGGGGAAAAGAGTGAGAGCGGCACCCTGCGGCGCGCTGCGGCCCAGCTTCTCGTAGGCTTTTTTGGTGGCAACGCGGCCCTTGGGCGTGCGCTGCAGATAGCCCTGCTGCATCAGATACGGCTCGTACACGTCCTCGATTGTCTCTTCTTCGTCCGCGAGTACGGCCGCGATGGTCGAGAGCCCGACCGGACCGCCGGCGAACATATCCACAATCGTCTCCAGGATGCGGCGGTCGACGGCGTCCAAACCCTCATCGTCAATTTCGAGAGACTCCAGTGTGCGCTCGACGCCCGTCAGATCCACCGAGCCGTTGCCGCCGACCTCGGCGAAGTCACGCACGGCGCGCAGCAGGCGGTTAGCAATGCGCGGGGTGGCACGACTGCACGCGGCCAGGCGGTGCACGGCGCGCGGGTCGAGGGAGACTTTGAGGAGTGAAGCGCTGCGCGTGACGATCTGCTCCATCTCGGGCACTTCGTAAAACGCCAGGCGGTACTGGTTGTGGAACCGATCGCGGAGCGGCGCGCTCATCGCGCCCTGCTTGGTCGTCGCGCCGAGCAGCGTGAAGGGCTTGAGATTGATGCGCATCGACCGTGCGGTTGGGCCTTTGCCGATGACGAGATCGAGCGCGTAATCCTCCATGGCGGCGTAGAGCATTTCCTCCACCACGGGGCGCAGGCGGTGGATCTCATCGATGAAGAGCGCGTCTCCCTCCTGCAGGTTGCTGAGGATCGAGGCCAGATCGCCGGGTTTCTCCAGCGCCGGGCCGCTCGTGATGCGGATCTGCGCGTTCATCTCGCGGGCGAGGATGTGCGCGAGCGTCGTCTTACCAAGTCCCGGGGGCCCGTGCAGCAGCGTGTGTCCGAGTGGCTCCTTGCGGGAGCGCGCGGCCTGGATGTGCATGAGGAGATGCTTCTTGATCTTGCCCTGCCCGACGTACTCGCCAAGGGATGACGGCCGCAGCGACTGCTCAAACGCCGGCTGGTCGCGCCCGGTGGCGACGGGTTGGACGGGAGAGGGTGCCGGTGACCGCCGCTTCAGCGCCATGCGCGGATGATACCAGACAGAGGCTCTAAGGACAGAAAACAGCCTCCCAACCGATCACTGATTACTGCGCACTGCCGGTCTTCCCTGCTACACTCCCCGTGATGAATACGCCCTCCAAGGCGACGGCGACGACAGTCTTCGTCCTGGTCCTCCTCGGACTCGGCGTGACGGACGCCGTGGTAAACCGCGCGTCGCTCCCGACGGTCTGGACCGCATCGAATACAACCAGCTCGTCATCGTCGCGCCCCGGCGTCGTCCGCAGCAGCGGGCCGGACGTCTTCGACGTACTCAACGAACAGACCGTGGTGACGGAATCCACGCAGGAGACGAGCCTGCTCCGACGCGTCATTCCCGATCCGGTCGCCGTCGAATCGCGCGTGCTGCTCAAGGGCAACGACCGTATCGCATTCTTTTCGTGGGTCGAGACACCGGACGTGAAGGAGTACTTCACGGCGCTCAAGGAAGCCTTGCACGCGTCGTTCTCCAAGGACGTGCGCGACCTGATCGATGAGACGCAGGAACAGGAGGGCAAGCCGGTCCGCAACGTGCTGAGCTTCTACGACCCGGCGATCCACGAGGACCGCCTTCTCTTCGTCCGGGTGCGGCAGCGGATGTACGAGTTCCATGTGGCTGCGGACAAGGAACCACAGGTGCAGGAGCTGATGGATGCGCTCACGGATTAGGAAAACAGCCCCCAAACACGCATTGACCGACTCCACAGATCCACGTAGACTGCCGCGGCTATGGCAAAAACGATCAAGAAAATCGTCAAGGTGAAGGCAAAAGGCGGACAGGCGAACCCCGCCCCGCCCCTCGGTCCCGCGCTCGGTCAGGCCGGCGTGGACATCAATGCGTTCTGCACCAAATTCAACGCGCAGACCAAAGGCCAGATGGGCCAGGAGCTGCCCGTCCAGATCACCGTCTACGACGACCGCAGCTTCAGCTTCATCGTGAAGCAGCCAGCCGCCTCCACGCTCATCAAGATGGAAGCCGGCATGGATCCGGGCAAGGGCTCGGGCAGCGGCGAGCCGAACAAGAAGAAAGTCGGCAAGCTCACGCGCGCGCAGCTCCGCAAGATCGCCGAGCGCAAGATGCCGGACCTCAACGCGGTCGACATCGAAGCTGCTGAGAAGATCATCGCGGGCACGGCACGCAGCATGGGAGTGACGATCGAGTGAGCGCCTGCCACATCATCGCAACATGATCGCCGCAATGGCATTCGCGTGCCTGCTTTTATGAAGACGCGTAGGCTTTGCAAAACGTTTCCCCGTTTTGAACATGTTCTCCATCAACACCCTCAGCTTCACGGGCGTGCTTGCGACTGCAATCGGCGCAATGGCCGTCCTGCAGTTCTTCGCACTCCTGTTCATCCCCAGCATGATGACGCCCGGGGCCCGCCCCCGCGCCATCGGACGCGCCATCTACTGTTACATGCTGCAGCTGGTCGGCATCATCCTGATGACGCTCGGAGGCCTGCCCGCGTTCTACTCCGTTTTGGAGAAGTTCGTCTTCCCCGAGCACAGCCTGACGACGGAAACGTACATTGCATTGCTGCTCATCTTCACCGCCGGCGGCCTGATGTTCCTCTGGCACGAGCACATCGTACAGTTCGTTGACGAACCGTCCCGCCGCGTGAGCGAAGCGATCTACTGGCACACGCTCAAGATCACCGGCGTTGGTCTCGCGCTCTTCTCGGCCCTCTCGTTCTTCCTGACGATGCTCATGGCCCCGCAGAGCACCCCGACCTGGTGGATCTCGCCGTTCCTGCTCTTCCTCTACGGCGCACTGCTGGTCTGGTGCACGCGCACCCAGGGCGGTTCGGGCAAGAGCTTTCATTCGCAGCCGGGCACCAATTCGTCATCCGCCCAGGCGATGAAGAAAAAGCCCCGCAAACGCTGATCCCCGGCTTGCGCTGAGTTCCGTTTCCTGACACAATCACCGCGCTTTTACGTGGGAGCCCGACTTCCGGGCGCCCGTACCACGTTCCCCCCCATTCACATGACCTCCAAGCGGTCCCCGCTGGCCCGGCGCAAGGGCAAGAAATACGCCGAGCGCAAGGCGCTCGTCACCAAGCCCAGCTATCCCATCGCCGAGGCGATGGAGCTTCTGCCGAAGCTCAGCACGACGGGTTTTGACGGTTCGGCCGAGGTGCACATCCGCATCAACGCCGACACCACGCAGGCCGACCAGCTCGTCCGCACGACGGTCGCGCTGCCCCACGGCACCGGCAAGCTGATCAAGATCGCCGCGTTCGTTCCGGATGATCTCATCGACGACGCGAAGAAGGCCGGCGCCCACCTGGCCGGCAACGAGGATCTGATCAAGCAGATCGAGAGCGGCGTCATCGACTTCGACATCGCCGTCGCGGTCCCCCGCCTGATGAAGGACCTCGGCAAGATCGCCAAGACGCTCGGTCAGAAAGGCCTCATGCCTTCACCCAAGTCCGGCACCGTCACGGAGAAGCCGGCCAAGATCATCGAAGAGCTCAAGAAAGGCCGCATTGAGTGCAAGATGGACAAGCAGGGCATCATCCACACGGTCTTCGGCAAGATCTCCTTCGGCAGCAAGAAGCTCCAGGAGAACCTCGAGGCCATCATGGCCGCCCTCAAGGACGCCAAGCCGTCCGGCATCAAGGG
The DNA here is from genome assembly GCA_964517345.1 of uncultured Candidatus Peribacteria bacterium. Lineage (GTDB taxonomy): Bacteria > Patescibacteriota > Gracilibacteria > Peribacterales > Peribacteraceae > DAISLF01. The sequence goes on from CAZFBZ010000022.1 coordinate 24,836, forward strand.
CGAGTACATCATGAGCGTCGGCGTCTCCCCCACCATGGGCCCCGGCATCAAGGTGCAGTTCTGATCACCACTCTGCTATTCACAGTTAAAGAGCCCCGCACGGGGCTCTTTTT
>CAZFBZ010000023.1:0-20869 GCA_964517345.1 uncultured Candidatus Peribacteria bacterium
AAATCGTTCGACGCCGCGTTCCAGAAGCAGCTCGCGGCCGGATCCGTTCAGCCCGAGACGTCCGGCTTGCTCGAGGCGCTGGAGCGCTTGAATCTCGACACCGAAGCGCTCCCCGCCCTGACGTTCATCTCGACCCTGACCGGATCGCAGCAGTCGTCCCTGGTGTGCGCACTGGAAACTCTCACCGATAGCGGACGCACGCGGTTCCTGCGCCGCCTCGCGGTGGACACGCCCGAACGTGCGACACTCCTCAAGCTCTGTGTCGATGCGGGCGGCGGCGGGCTGTTGTCCGCCAAGAACGCCAACAATTTGCAGGCCACCTCCGATCTCATCGGCAATGCGATGCCCGGCGGGTGGAACTACACGGTACGGGAATACGCACGGCTGGCTGATTTGTACCTCCCGCCTCCCGGGCCGCGCATCGATCAGCCCCTCACCCGCAACAATGCGGGTATTGTCGGCGGGGACGCACAGGTCGAGGCGCCGATCCCGTTCCGTCCGGGCATGTTGGAGATCGGCGAAGGATACCTGCAGCGCATGGGTGCTGTGCCGGTGAAGATCGGCTTCACGCGTCAGGGCAATCGTGTCGCTCTGCCGGATATCAACGGTCCGGGCACGCCCGGCTACATGAAGGTCATCATCCACAACAATGTTCAGCTCACGCTCTTCTTCACCTTCGGCAATGGACGCTGGCTCTGGTCATCTCATACCAGCATCGCCTGGAGGCCTGTTGAAGTGGCTCGCTATGGTTCTACCACCAACCAGTTGCATATCGATGCCGATGCGCTGGCGGAAGGTCTGCTCGGGCAACAGCGTCTCGTGCGCGAACCGCACGCGCACCCTGCGGCGTCCGCGCGAGCGGGTGCGGACCAGCTCCGCCTGCTGCGGGCCGAGATCGAGTACGGTCCTGAAGGCGAGATCTTCGTGCTGCGCGGGACCGGCGATCCGGCTCCGGTCATGCGGCTCATGTGCATCACGGGCCGGTGGTACTGCCGTCTAAACGATGCCGCGGGATGGTCCGTTGCCCCCGGACCAGCGCTGCCGAACGGTGCGAACGCGGAAACCGTTCGTCTGCGCCAGGCGGCACAAGCCGTCGCTGCACTCGATGGTCAGGTCACGCGCGCCGATTACGATTTCCATGACGAACAGCGGTACATCGCGTTCACCGGTCTCGTCAGCGACCGTGCCCGGCTGGTGCAGAGAGGAAACGAAGATCCTATGGTCACCGAACAACTGTTCGGCACACGCACATCGCGCCCCGCGATCTATCTCACGGACGGGTTCCCCGGCAATCCCGACGCCAACACGCTCGCGGGCCTGCGTGCGATGATGCCTGTTGCCACGCTCAGCAGGTCCACGTACCCCATCATCCAGTTGCGTCTGCTCACATACACCCAGAACGGCATCCAGTATGAGACGCTCGTGGCCTCCGCGCTCTCAGTCTCCGATGACGGCAGCTTCGCCACGATGGCCGTCTTCTCCGCCGTGCGTGAGGCGGGGCGCAGCGTCCCCTATAGCATCCGGCCTCCGCGCTATGGCGGCTGGACCGCCCCCGGAACGGGGCCGTTGACGCTCATCCAGCAGCAGAATATCGAGGCGCAGGTCACCATGTACCGCACGTGGTTCCAGGAACGCCGCAAGAACCGTGAGGAATTTCAGGAGAAACAGAAGCGAACAAAAATTGAGCAGATCGCCAAGGAAATCGGCCCGAGCGGACGGCTCTTCCTTGTGGCGCAGGCCGGATGGCAGAACCCGCATCTGGTTGATGCCGCCACGCGCACGTATGCCTTCTGCCGCACGCTGACGCTCCCGAACCAGCAGCCGCGCGAGTATCTGGTGACGATGCGCATCAATGCGGACGGCACCGTCGGTTTGCGCGCCGTGCCGATCGAATTCGCCACCGAGCCGGCCGACCGCGAGATCGCGCTCAAGCGGATGGAGAACGAGGCGTTCAACCGGTTTGGCGTCCACGATCTGGATCAGGAGCAGCGCAAAAACGCCGAAGTGGTCTTCCAGAATATGGAAAAGAGGACGTGGCACGTTCCCAACGGAACCATGCCGGGCGATCCCGTGCTCGCACAGCTCGAGCAGGCGGTGAACATGCCCTACATGATGTCCATGGTGGCGTTGCAGACCATGACGCGCGCGATTCCGAATTCCACGAGGCGCGATGAGATCCGTATGCGATTCGAGCAGGTGTGGGGAGAGGCTGTGGGAGCCGGGCGCCAGTCCGAATTTCTGCCGGCCTGCACGGCGATCCCGGGCGGTCCGATTGTGACGAGCGACGATGCCGTGACGTTCATGAACCAGTTCCGCGATCGGGTGCTGACGGACCCCAACCCCGGTTTTATTGAAGTGCAGCCCTGAGGGCCGGTTCTGCGATAGGGGCAGACAACCTCTGATATGGCAAAAAGCCGGAATTTGGCGTATAATAGTCGGATTTGGGCGCGTTTGCGTCCGGTCCGCTCATACCTCCTATGGTGCCTCCGGAAACCATCGAAGCGGCGGTCAGAGTTCTCTCGGATGAAGTGCGTGTCGACAACGGCGCGGTACCGCCGTTGACGCGCCTGACCGAGGCCACCATCCGCAATCACATCACCGCGTTGTTTGATGGGCCCGGCAATGAAGGATACAGCCGCCTGATGCAGGCGTATCAGGTGCGCATGGCGCTCCAACGCCTGCGACTCTGGGTGCAGCCCGGCGCCGCCACCGACCCCCGCGTTCTGCGCCAACTGGAGCAGGACGGCGCGATGCAGACGTTCTACGAGTACATCCCGAACACCGTCGTCTACCACCTCCGCGAGATGCAGGAATACCAGCGTCTCCGCGCAGCGCTGGGTGTCGCGCCGGATGTCGAACTGGAGCGCCTGGCGCTTGCGCACGTCAATGATCTCTCCGGAGCGGTGGCCCTCCGTCGCCTGCTCGGTCGCTACGGGCAACTCATTACGCTCTGCAAAGACATCCGCGCGCGCGAACCCGGTTCGCCCCTGATCGCGGTGCTTAACAGGAAAATCGGTGAACTGAAAGAAGCCATCCGCACGCGTTTCGCGGACGGCGCCAGTCCGCATACGCCTGCGGGAAAACTGCGCATCCGCACCCCCGCCGCGCGGGCCGCGACCGCCGCGCGTCCGGCCGGATCCGTCAACGTCGGCACGGAGACGCATGTCCCGGTGACGTCGTTCATCAATGCCGATACGGACAATGCCCACTATGCGGCGCTGGGCCAGTCCAACGCTCTCCTTGATCTTGAGATCAGCTGGATCATGAGCATGTCGCCCGGCGTCCCCGGCCGGCCCGGACCGGCCGATCTGGGCGAGCGACTGCACGACGCGGGAGCGGATCTGGGCGTCGTCGGACCCCGCGAGGTGGCGCTTCCGTCCGAAGCGCTCACGATGGACCTTTTGGAGCGCGCCCTGCGCGACAACGTCGAGCAGTCGCGCAAAGTCGCGGCCGCGTCGACCCCGCGGAACGGCCCCGAGACGGAACGTCAGCTGGCTCTCCTGCGCACGCAGCGCCAGAGGATCGTGACAGAAACGGTCAGCCTTCTGCGCCGCATGGGCCGCAACAAGCTGGACAACGTCCGTCTTCTCGGCACCCGCCACGCACTCGACATGATGGTCGCGGAGGGTCCGCGCGTCGCGCCCATGGCCGGCGCGAGCAATCCGGAGATGGTCAAATACCTGGAGCAGGAACTGCAGGCGCAGATCAAAGGCATCCGCGCGCAGATGGGAGAGATGATCGCCGACGGAAACATCCTCACCCGCCAGATCCCCGAAGCGTTCGAAGACCTCTTCAACGGCACCGGACGACAGGCGGCGCTGCAGGTAATGGAGGCCCTCATTGTTGTGCGCCAGACGCCGCGCAGGCTCGCGCGCTCCATCCCGGGTGCCCGTGCGGTCGGCCGTGTCCCCGTTGTAGGACCCGCGCTCGGTCTGGACGATCCCGCCGAGGACCGCGCCGAACTGATGCGGCGCATCCGCGTGCGCCTGGGCTATCCCGAGGGCTATGACCCCCTCAAGACCGAGGCCGAGAACGCGGCCGCGGGCGTGCGCCTCACCGACGCGGACAAGGCCCGGATCCGCGACCGCCTGAAGAGCACGCTCGATACGCTCAAGAAATTCCGTCCGAAGTTCGAGGAGCACAAGCGCAAGATGGACGGCAATTTCGACGCGCTTACTGCACTGCGCACCGCGGCCCAGCCTGACTCGCTGCTCGGCACAGAGCCTGCGGACGCCGCGACGCTCGCGCCCCACCTCGTCGACGGACGTGTGACCACCGAGACCGTTCGCCGCATTGCCGCGCTGCCGAACGGTGCGGCAAAAAACCGGTTGCTGATGGCCGCGTACATCAAGCTGTTCGAGCAGATGTACGGAGATTGGGATGCCTACGTCAACGACATCGGCGAATACCTCAACGAACTGGAGGACGTGCTGAACATGCACATCGAAATGGCGAGCGAACTCACCTCGCTCTCAAACGCGCTTGCGATCTCCCTTACCGCCGCCGGTACGGTGTTGTTTCTCTGGTGGGTGGGCGGCCGCGGCGGGCTTGTGATTACCCGGGGCTGGGGAGTGCCTGCGACATTCCTGCGGGGCGCCCGCATTCCTTTCGGTGTCGGAGAAGGCGGCGGATTGATCCGCCGCGGTCTGCGCACGGTGTTTTACCGCGGACCGCAACGCGTGCTCAACGGCTTTCCCAGTCTCCTGGACCGGGCCCGTGCGCTGTTTGGTGGCGGCAGGAGCATGGGTTCACGGCTGATCGGTGCCTTCTGGGATCCAGCCGCGGATCTGCTTACGCGCAACCGCGTCGATATCAACCGCATCGTCAGCCGCATCGCCGGCATCGAGGCTGAGATGGCTGCCAACAGGGCGCTGGCGACGCCGGACCCCGCGGTCAACGCCCGCCTGATGGCGGAGCGGACGGCGCTCGGCAATCAGCTTCGTACGATTCTCGACAAAGCCACGCCCGCCGAGCGCATGGCCGTTGCCCGGCGGCTGCTGGGCAATGACTTCATCCGCCGCCTCAATCCGGAGCAACTCAGGCGCCTGACGGATGCGATCATGGAGGTGCATGACATCGGCAGGGGACTGCGCCTTACCGACACCATCGAGTATGGCGGCCGCCGCATGCCGGTGCGCAATGCCAAGTGGCTCCGTCTGCAGGAACTCACCGGGGAGCTGTTCGGTCCCACCGAACAACACCTGATGCGCCGTCTCATGGACGGCGTGTGCGGCCAGACGCCGCCCACACGTCTCGTGCCCACGGGTTCCGTGAACTGGGCGGCCGAGCTCGGGCCCACGCTCGCCCGCGAGGGCGAACTGATCAGCCAGGCCGTCCGCGCCGGCCGCATCACCAACGCCGAGGCCGGGGCGCTCCGCATTATGCTCCGTAACGGCACACTGCCCCGGGCACAGGCACAGATCCTTGCCCGCGCCGGAGCGGAACTCACCGAGGCCGAGGCCCAGGCACTCGGCGCCGCCGCGCGCACCTCGCGGGTCGGCACGCTCCTGCGCGCCGGCACACACGCTCTTGCGTGGGCGGGCGGGGTCTTTGAGCTCTATTCCGCGGGGCGCAACATCGTCGAGGGCATTGAGGCGCAGGAACGCGTGACAGCGGCCATGCGCGCGCTCGGCGCGCGTCTCGAGGCGCGCAACTTCAGGGCCACCGGCGAGCGGGACGAGAACGGCATTGCCCTGAGTTACCGCCACGAATACACGGGCACGGTCGTCAACGTCCGCAAAATGAAGGACCAGGTCGCCTTTCTGGAGGCTACGCGCACGGCCGGGAACCTCGCCGGAAACGCCATCGGCCTCGCGGGATTCGCATGGTATCTGGCGGGCGGGCCGTTCGGCGTCGTCGTCGCCATCGCGGGCGTCCTGCTCCAGGTCACGGTCATGCTCGTCGTGAATGCGTGGACGGAGGAGCAGCGCATCCGCTTCCTCATCGACATGCCGGAATTCCTGCCGTTTATCTGGGACTCCTCCCAGGCGTTCGGCATGACGACGGCCGGCATGATCAGCAACCTGTACGATCCGGCGTGGTTGCGCAGCCTCTTCGGGCGCGAGTCGCACGCCACGCGCCGCGCGATCGAAAAGAAGCTCGTCGCGCAGCTCTTCACCCAGGAATTCAACAACTACGCGCCCGAGGTGATCGGCATGGTGATGCAGGGCAATGCGAATCATCCGATGGGATTCGAGGATTTCTTCAACGCTCCTGACGGCTTTACCCGCATCTACGAGTACTGGCTGGAGGAATGCTCCGCGATCACGGGCAAAACGCTGTACGCGGACAAGGACGACAACCGCGAGGATGCGTTCAAAGACCAGACGATCATCCGCCGTGCCATCCGTTATGCCGTCGCCCGCCATCTGCGCGCGCGTCATGTGGAACAGCGGGAGCTGAGGGGCAAAGAGATGAAAGAGCTTCAGGAGCGCCTGGCCAAGCTCATCGCGCGGCACCCTCTGCCACAGCAGGAGATCATCGAACTCGAGGCCGAGTACGATCTGCTGCGCCGCACGCACGAAGTGCTCGGGCAGAACGACGTGGACCCGGGCACGTTGGAGGGCGGCTGGCGCGACAGCCGGCGGACACGTCTCCAGCTGTACCGCGCCGCCTTCAAAGATCCCATCACGTGCAACCGCCTGCTCGACGAATTCCCCGAGTTCCAGAGCGAGGAGGACGACCAGGTGCTGCGGTCCAATTACGGCTTGTACAGCGCCGTGCTCACGACACAGCTGACACGCCATGATCTGCCGCATGACAACTTCCGGCTGGCGCAGTCCATGCTGTTCACCCGGCGGGGCGCCCGACTGGGGCGCCAACTGATGCCGAGTTCGGCATCCCCGGAACTCGCTTCCCGCATGCTCACCGAGGAAGCGGGGCATCTGGTGGGCAGCTACAGCCACTTCGCGCCCCCCGTCCAGCTGCAGAGTCAGGACTTCTTTCCGGATGTCCGTGACCGCCTTGAGCGTCCCGTCGTACTCGCGTCCTTCGGCACCGGTATGTCGGGAGCAGAAACGAATCTGACCGCCTCGTACTTCCGCAGTATGTGCGATCTCAGCGACGACTATCCCGGCCTGTTGTCGCCCGAGGCGCTCAAGGCGGTGGCATTCACTGTTCGCCCCATCACCGTGCCCCGCTGGCGGGAGGTCCGCAACAGCAGGAGCCTGCTGGAGCCGGGCCCGCACTGGGACCAGGTGGAATTCCATGAAACGCACTACGTGATCAGCGCTCGCTATTTCTACCAGGCCGACGGCCAGACGATCGTGGCCGAAAAAGGCCTCTATCTCTACCAGAATGCGCGTTCCATCGGCCGCAACGCGCCCAATACTACGGCCTGGCGCGTCCAGCGCGGATCAGTGGCACTGCGCCACATGGACGAATTCCTCGGCCCGCCGCACGCACCGAATACCGAAAACCGCGCGCTCGACGCCGCGGTGTCCCTGCGGCTCAACACCCGCCGCACGGAAGTCGCTGTCGCCCGTTCCAACCGCCGCAACGCTCTCAGCACGGCGCCTGCGGACCGCCCGCCCCGCCCGCGGCGCATGGCGGAACTCGACTCCATCTACGATCGCAAGCAGTACCGTCCGACTGTGATGGTGTCGGCCGACGAATCGTTCACCTTCCGTCCCGATTCTCCCGAATACGAACTGGCCAGCGCGATCGCCGTGCCCCCGAACCTGCGGCGCGAGGATGATCCGCATCTCGTCGTGTTTGAATTCGAGCGGCAGGGAAATACGATCACCGCTCTTGCCACGTATGTCAGCACGGGACACGTCGTCCGCCGCCGCGCAGCGACGGCCACTGTCGTCCGCCGCCCGTATCAGCGCAATGGACAGGATATCGAACGTCTCGACGGCGTCGTCCACGAAGGCGAGACGCTTCACGATCTGCCCATCGCCGAGGCGCACGTGCTGCAGTATCTGGCATTCAATGCGCCCGACGAGAACGGCCGGGAGCCCGAGCGTCTGCGCGATCCGGCGGAAGCGGATGCATTGGACGCGGAAGGTCTGGTCAACGCTGGTGTCCGCATCGCAAAAGCGCGCAATGCCGAGCGGATTGCAGAAGCAATCGCCTGCGTGAACGGGGAGCTGCCCGCGGGGCGCTTCGTTCAGGCCGGCCAGGAGCCGGACGGCAGACTGCGTTATCTCATGTATCTGCCCGGCGCGGATGTGGGCAGAGATGCCTACGTGCTGCGCACGATCCGCGTCACCGCGTCCACGGGTCCCAGCCAGCGCGCACGCGTGCGGATCGACGGCGTCATGCGCGACGTGACCATCCGCTTCCCGGATCCGGAGCAGCTCGACAGCTTCCTCTTCCATTCGCGTGGCGCGAAGCCGGATGAGGAGAGATCACTCTCCAATGTGAACGAGTTCATGACACGCATGCACCTGACGTTCTTCACCCGCGACAAGGTGATGGAAGCCGCCGCAGGATCCCTGGAGGCGGATCCGCCTGCAGCGGGCGCCCGCCTGACCATCAGCACGTTCCTCGGCATGTACCCCGAGGAAACCCGGCCGCCGCCCGGTGTTGCCGCGCTCGCCGGTGGTGCGGCCGCGGTCGTGCTCCCGCAGGAATCCGCGCGCGACGCCCTAATCGCACGTGTTCTGCCGCTCTATGAGGCGGCTCCCTCCGCCGAAGCGAAGCGAGCGATACTGCTCGCTCTGGGCGAACGTATCCGCACGATGAGCTCCGCCGTCATTCTCTTTGCCAACATCGACCGGCTGTGCCAGGACTTGGACAGGGCATCCCCGCCGCGCGAAACGTATGACCGCCTCCTTGACCGGCGCGATCGCCTGGTCCAGACCGGACCGCGCGAGTACGCGACGCGTTTCGGCGGTCTTGCGGCCGACAATCTCATGATCGTCACGGAGGGCAGCCCGCGCCGCATGCAACGCGGCGACGGCGCGCGATTCGATTTCCAGGAAGAGTGGCAATTCCGGCCGACACGCCTGATCCGGCACTACGGCAGTACCGAAATGGTGGTCCGCGGTCCGGGCTTCGTCGCCTACTGGAACGATGCGACCTACTTCCGTGGCCGCGACGCGGCGGGCACCGAAGAGCAGCAGTGGAAGCAGATGATCTTCGACCGGGTGCTCACAGCCCGGGGTTCCTCCGATACGCCCAATGGTCCGGAGTTCTACCGTAGCATGCTGTGGATCCTCAATGCCTTCGGCTACGACAGTTCGTGCTTTGAGGGCTACGAAAGCTCTGCCGAGGACGGCCGCGTGCCGTTTGCGAACATCATCGGCCGTCTCTACCGCGAGACGCCCGCCGCTCAGCGGACGGAATTCCTGCGCGAATTATTCACCATCCTGGAAACCCGTGGGGGCGAGAGAGCCACCATCACCGGAGACTGGCGCACGGACCAGGTCGTGGACATCAGCCGCGAGCTCGAAGGCGCCGTGCTCTGCCCCACCTTCCGGAGCATCATCATGCAGCTCCGCAGGCGGTTCCCGATTTCGGATGAGCAACGTGACGCGGAAATGCTTCACAGGCGCCGTGCCGACCGCAGGACCATGACCGAGACGGGTGCACTCCCGTATGTCGATCGTGCGCTCTGGACATCGTCGACGGTCGGAGCGGGAGCCTACATGGTCTTCGTCCGCCCGCGGCGCACGGAAGGCGACAGAACCTACGCCGCCGCCATCCGCTACGTGCCGGTTGCCCGCCCGCCGCTCCAGCGGTGGGACGATGCCGAAGCGAAGACCATCGCGGCCGACGCTCCGGCGCTCGTCGCCGGGGTCGCCGGTCCGTCCCAGAGTTTCGCCATCCGCATCCTCGACAATCAGTCGGTCAATACCCTAGCCACGCTCCCGGATATCCGCCTGCTTAAAAACGGCACCACCCTGCGTATCGGCACCCGCAACGTCGGGCCTCTCAATGCGAACAGCATCACTACCTATCTCGAACATCTCTCGCTCCCGCTGGAGAAGGATGTCGGGCGCCTCTACAACCTCCAGCCACTGCGGGACATACTTCAGCTCTGTTCAGGCGACAATGCAGCCGGCGGCACGGATCGCCGTTTGGAGCTCTACCGCGGTATCAGCGAGCACTATTGGCGCGCCACGAACCAGGGCGCGTTTCTCCGCGAGCTCGTCAACATTCTCGCTGGTATCGAGAACCTGCCCGGCGGCCAGAACGTCGGGGGCGTGCTGAACGCCGCCAATGTGCCGCTGGTGATCGCACACTTCGCGGGCCGGTATCCGATTCCGGCCGCCGCATTCGGCCCCGACGGCCGGTCGCCGGAACTGATGCGCGAGGGGAGCGTGCCACGCCTCGAAGCCGACCTGAAGGCGCTCACCGCTCTCGCCCGCGCGCCGAGTCCCAATGCCGAAGAGATCCGCAAGCGCATCGCCGCTATCAATGCCTATCTGCCCGATATGGCCTATCCTTCGGGCCGCGCGTTCAGTAACTACTTTACCGCCGGGGTCGTGCTCAACGGCAACAGCGGCGTCATCGTCAGTAATCCCACCCGCACCGACGGCGCGCTGTCGTTCCTCACGACGGCCGAGCTCGGCACCGCACTGCGCGCCACATGGGATGCGCTTCCGGAGATCCGCGATCTCCCGGAACTGCAGACCCGCATCGATACCGAACTCAACCCGCGCCTCGCCCTGATGCGGACGATCAATCCGTCGTACAACGCGCTCGGAGCAGGCCCGGTCCGGCTGACGCATCTGTCGTATAACCTCGTATTCACGTCCTCCTACCGTATCGAGATACAGGCGCGTCCGTGAGCGCGATTGCGGCAATACCGCGTTTCTGGTACACTACAGAGAACTATTCTTTCTTCCCATCATGAAAAGCAAACCCATGACACGCACTCTCTACCTCACACCGGATGAACAGAAGGTCTTCCTGACTCTCCCTTCCGCGCTGCGTGAGGGATGGAAAACGGTTGAGGAGACACTCGATTCCTATGAGGACGAAGCCGAGCTTCAGACGCGTTCTGACCTGTTCCGCGTCAACGATCCGCGCTTCCAGGATCTCCTGAAGAAGCTGCAGGCCACCAAGGGCAATGTCACGCTGCAGGATGTCACCGATATCGGCGCCAAGATTCCGCACGAGATGATGATGTCGATTTTCTTCACGCTCGGTGCCGGCTTCTTCCGCGACGCGCTCACGGGCGTTTTGCCCGTCGTTGCCAACGATCAGGATCTGGAGGGTGCCGCGCTCCTCTCGGAGCTCCGGCACAAGCTCCTCGAAGCCAACATGGTCACCGCCAACTGATTCTTTCCACTCTCTCCTATGGCAGTCGGTTCCAACCCCGAAGCAATCCAGGCCCGCGCAGAACGCATCCGCACCACCCTCGAGGAAAGCGGCACCCAGATCGATCCCGATGAGGCCATGCGCCTCGCCAGCAGCGATCGCGCGACGCTCAACAGAGAGATGTCGCGTTACAGATCCGAAGCGGACCCCGAGTCGCAGCAGCGTGTCTACGACGAAATGCAGGACCGGCTCGACCAGATCGATCGCACGTCCGTCAAAAAGGAAAGCTTTCTCAAGTCCACGGTGATGTTCCCGATCCGCCATCCGCTGCTGACCATCGGCGGCGTGCTGGCTGCCGCATACTTCGGCGCACCGCTCTTCGCCAAAGGCTGGGCCGCCGCCGAAAGTGCTCTCGCCTCGGTTCCCATGAATCGCATCATCGACACCATCCGCTCCGCCCGCTTCCTCACTGGCCGCATCGGTGCGGCGCCGGGATTCGAGGTTCCGCCCGCCGTGGGCGCCTGAGCCGGTGCATCGGTTGCAATTGGAGGAGCGCCCGGGACCGTCCGGACGCTCTTTTTTCAGGTGATTGCACCATACTTTGACATCTAGGACGATTCCTAGCGGATTCCATAGGCTGTATACTACGGAGATGGCTTTCTGAAGCCCGGACATACACAAAACCTATGGCTGACACCCTCGATAGCGCCGCCAAAGATCTCGCCGAAGAAGTGAAGGTCGAAAACGGGACCATCCCGGCGCTCGCCGTGCTCAATGAGAGGAATTTGCGCGATCACATCGCCGCATTGTTCGATCGTCCGGGCACCGAAGGGTACAAGCGCCTGATGATCGCGTACGCCACGCGCATGCAGCTGAACCGGCTGCGTCTCGTCAAAGATCCCATGAACGTGAACATCAGGCGCCAGCTCGCCCAGGAGGGCGCGATGCAGACGTTCTACGAGTATGTCCCGAACGCCGTCGTGCATCACCTGCGGGAAATGCAGGAGTATCTGCGCCTGAAAAAAGCCCTCGGCATCGATGGTGATCCCGACATGGAGAAGCGCGCGCTGGAGCACGTCAATGATCTCTCTGCCACCGTGGCGTTACGCACGCTCTTCGGGCGCTACGGCCAGCTCATCACGCTGCGCAACGAAATGCGCACGGAACACGGTGCGGATCATGACATTGTCAAAGATCTCAATGTGGCGATCGCTGCCCTGAAAAAAGCAATCACTGCACGTTTTGCCATAAATACGGCACATACACCCAATGCGTCGCTGCGCATCCGGACACCGTCACATAAGACATGCAACAAGCCCGCGGGAACCAAGACCGTCGGCGAGACCATCCAGATCCCCGTAACGGCATTGATCAATGCCGATATCGACAACGCCCATTACGCGGCGCTGGGCCAGTCCAACGCACTGCTCGATCTCGAAATCACCTGGATCATGAGCGTGCCCCCCGGCGGACCGGGAGCCGCTCCGGCGGACAACCTCGTGGATGCGGCGAAGGATAAAATTGCCGCGTGGGGATTCACCGCCGCGCGCGAAGTGCCGTTGCCGTCCGAGGCGCTCACCATGGATCTCCTCGAGCGCGCGCTGAACGCCAATGTCGCCGCCGCGCGCAAGATCGCCGCCGCAGCGAAGCCCTCGAATAAGAAGGAATCGCAAGCCGAACTCGAGCGTCTCCATGAAGAGCGCAAGGTGATCATCGCCGAGACCGTCGCTCTCATCGGCCGTCTCGGTCGTAACAGGCTCGGCAATATCAAGCTGCTGTCGCTGCAGCACGCGCTGGATGCATTCAAAAAAGACGCTCCCAAATCCGCTCCCGCCCCCGGCGCCGACCATAAGGCGATGGCGAAATATCTGGAATCCGAACTGAAAACCCAGATGGACGGCATCCGCGCGCATATGGACGCGATGCTCGGGAGCAACCTGTTCACCCGTGACCTGCCCGAGCAGGTCGAGGATTTCTTCAACAAAAATGGCCGACAGGCTGCATGGAAAACGATGGAAGCACTTGTCGCCCTCCGCCAGACGCCCGGCAGGTGGGCGCGCGAAAAAATTCCCGGCGCGGCATTTGTGGGAGATATTCCCGTTGTCGGTCCCGCACTTGGTCTGGGTTCGCCGGAAAAAGCCCGTGAAGAGGTGATGAAAGAGATCCGTGTGTCTCTCGGCTATCCGGAAAACTATGATCCGCTGAAAACCGAGGAAGAGAACGCCAAAAACGGCGTGAAACTGACGGTCGCGGACAAGCAGAGAATTCAGGAACGGATGAAGACCACGCTCGATGTGCTGAAGAAATACCGCCCCCTGTTGGAAGCGCACAAAAAAAAGATGAACGAGAACCTCGACGCGCTCACAGACCTGCGCAAGGCGGTGGACCCCAACACGCTCGTCGGTGTCGAACCGGCATCCGCGGATGTGTTCAAGCCCTACCTCGTGGGCGGTCGTGTCACGCCCGCGACCATTACCAAGATCAAAGCGCTTCCCGAAGGTGACGCGAAGAAGGCCGTGTCTGCGGCGGCGTTCCTCACGCTCTTCGATCAGCTTGATGGGGACTGGAAAGACTACCTCGATACGCTCACCAACTATCTGCTGGAACTGGAGGATGTGCTGAAGATCCATCTGGAAGTCGCACTGATCCTCGAGGCCACGTCCAGTTCGCTCCTGCCCACGATTTACACGCTCGGCGGCATCCTTGCCGCGTGGTGGGTCGGCGGCCGCGGCGGTTTGGCGCGTTTCGCCAAGAACGGCCGGATCCCCATGGCGAGGTTCGGCTTTTGGGGGACCGTCGGACAGACATTCAAACGCATCGGCAACGCGCCCATCAGCGCTGCAGATCGGTTGGGCACCGCGCTTTTCCGCGATCTTCTCTGGAACAAAGGTGACTGGCGCTCCGCGATCCGCAGCGTCTTCTGGGATCCCATGCGCCCCACCGCGAAACCGCCGCCCCTGCCGCCGCCGGTCGTCCAGACTGCCGCGAGCGTGTTGGGTGACATCTCGCCCACCGTCAGACAATTCCGATCGCTGCAGTTGCAGATCCTGCGCCTCCGGGCGGAATTGAACGCCACCGGAACGCTTCCGGCGCGCAAGGTGGAGATCGCCAAACTACTCGAGGGGGAAGCGGGCCTCTACGCGCGCCGCACCGCTTTGCAGAAGGAGATCATGGCCAGACTGAACGGAGCCGAGGGAGTGCTCCCGACGGCGGAAGCGAATCTCCTGCGCGCGACCGCAGCCGAACAGGTTCTGGGCCGGACGCTGACCGCTGGCGAACGCGCGGTGATCGTGAAGATGCACGAAGCAGGCGAAGACGTGCTGAGGCTGGCGTGCCAGAACTGCAAGGTGCGCCCCGATCCCGACCTGATTGCGCGCGCTACCGCCGCCGAGATCCGCGCCATGAGGAACCTGACCAAACTGGAACAGGACGCGCTCATCGCGGCCAAAGTGGCGCGTCTGACGGAGAAGGCCCGCGTGCTGAAGACCGCCGCCACCGACGGGACGTGGACATCCAAGGCCGTCGGAAAAGAACTGGAGATGCTCTGTCACTCCGGCATCACGGGGAAGAATGGCACGAATCCCGCCGCGGGTCTTGCCGAAGCAGCCGAAGGCGCGGGGTGGGGAACCAAGTTCCTCGTCGGCCTCGCCATTGCGGCGCAGATCGCCGTCACTGTGCTCGATTTCATGGAAGCGAAGGAAGCCGAGAGAGTCTGTACCGAAAATAAAGAGAAGATCCGCAAGGATTTGGATAAATGGGCCGAAGAGGATGACAACTTCGTATGCATCGATGAGAAAAAAGGCAAGTACGAGTACCGCGGAAAGGCGAAGTACAAGGATGGAAAAACGAGCAAGCAACAGGTGCTCTTCACCATCTCGCTTGAGGATTTCAACACCCGGGCCCGCTCCGATGCCGCGGACGCGCGCCTCACGGCCGATATCGTGGGCCTGGGCGCAACCGGTCTGCTGCTCGCGTTCCGCCTGGGCAGCCCGCTCGGGTGGGTCGTCGCCGGCATCGAGATCGGCGTGCGCGTCGGTATCGACTGCTGGGAATACAGTTCCTACAACGACGTTGTCCGCCGCTGCCCGTTGCCGATTCTCGTTCGTCTCGGGGGTACGCCGCTGCTCACCGGAGGCAAAGACGAAGCCGATTTGCTGGAGGGCCGTCTCTCTCGTATTTTCGTCGCACCAGAGCGCGCACTCCGCGAAAAACTCGTCTTCTCGTTCGCGATGCGCTACATCGGACAGAAGCATCCCGAGCGGTTCAAGCAGATCATGCTCGGTCTCAATTCGGCCGCCGAGGTCAATGACCTCTACGACGATTTTAAAGAGAATATTCTCCCGCATTTCATCGCCGTTGCATTCGTCACCATGAAGAGGGCGAATGTCTCCTGGGAGAAATGGAGCGATCTGCGCTGCGATGAGGCGGTCTTCGCCACCGTCGTCGACCGCGAAGACCTGATGAAAGCGTTCGATTACACGGCCGATCACTGGGCTGGCCACCGCGAGGAGCGCCGGCGCATCCTTTGGCGCCGTGAGGCCGCGGAGATCCGCAAGACCCTCGCGGGCGATGTGGATAAAGACGAGGCGCCGAAGCTCAGGCAGCGCCTGCTGCTGCTCGAAACCGCGCTCTACCAGCAGGGTTTCACCTTCGTCTTCGGCAAAAGACTGCGTGACAGTGACGCCGATATCGACGCCAACAACACCGATACGGAAGTCGCCCCCCGCACGCGCCACGCGCTGGTCGGCAAGCTCTTCTACAAGCGCCTGAACGATCTGAAGGGGGATACATGGTCAAGGAAGCTCATGAGCAGCCATTCCGCCTCCGACAAGAGCGCGTACCTGACAGACAGCGGCACCATCCGGTACGACAAGAAAGGCCCGATCTTTCAGCCGGATGATATTGACGCCATTTTATCCACGAATCGTAACTTCTCGGTGAGCACTTCGGGCATTCGGGGTCTTCCGGACCGCCTGAATATCCGCGGCTCGGATAATTATCATGAGTTCGATGTCATTCCCGACCCGAAAGACGTTATCCCGTGGGTGCCGTCGGTGGACGCCCTGTATCATCCCGAACTGTACAAACGTCAGGGCGTCCTCAGCACCGAGATCGCGGCGCTGAGCCGACGTTACAAAGCTCTTACGGATCTCAAGAAAAAGCTGCGCACCGACATCGCAGCCGAACTGAAAAAAGACGAGCCTGAGCTCGACCAGTTCAAGCAGCGTATGACCGATCTCACCATCGAGCAGTCCATGTATCTCCACGATTTCCAGATGTGGGACGAGGAGGGCGTCGCCATCGTCGCCGAGATCCGGCGCCTGCAGAGAGTGACCACGGATGCCCAGCAGCGCGCCGAGAAACAGCTGCCGAACAAAAACTATGTGCCCAACGAGCGCCTGCGCACCCACCTGGGGAATCTGTGTCCGGATCTGGCATGGATTCCGAAAGCCACGGTGTTCGTGTCGGGGGAAATCGACTACGTGCGCGATGCGGCGATTCTTCAGTTGATGCTCGCCGGCTCTGCGGATATGAGCGGCATCGCCAACATCCGCGACCCGGCAATTCGTCAGGCGATGCGCGCCGGGTATCCGGGCATGCGCGATGTCCGCGCAGTGAACATCCGCAAGGTGGTGGAGGGCGAGGGTCCGGAGCGCCGCGTCTCCTTCCATGTTATCTACGTGTGCAGCAGCGATCTGGAGAGCGAGAAGCCCAGGGACGTCATGCTCTACCAGCAGGCGTTCGTGGTGAATGCCCGCGGCCAGGTGGAGATCGGCATGCTGCTCCGTTCCAGCAATCCCAACGCGATCGACAGCTTCACCTACCAGCAGGCGAACTTCATCGCCAACCACGAGCGCGGCGTGCGCGAATACGATGATGATCTGGAGGCGTACCGCAAGCTTACGGACAAGCAGCGCTTCGAGCGCGCGTTCAGCTCGACCGACCGTCTCATGGAGCTCCGCCGCGATACCGACGGCTGCCCCGTGTATGGCGTGAAGGTCGGCGGGAATTTCTTCCTGCTCAAATCCTCGGTGAACACCATCCGCTGGCAGAAGGTGCCGGCCGCGACGGTCGCGCTGTGGAACGCGGCGGATGCCAAGACGTTTGATCTCGGTAAAGTGATCCCCGATACCTGGAAGACCGTGGATAGCGATTTTGTCACGCGGCTGCGCAGAACGCTCCATCCGTCCAAGCATGGCCTGCCTGCCCGCGCCGAATGGACGAGAGATCAGATCCGCGACAACGGTCTTAATGACGACCAGCAGGCCGTTGCCCGCATTATCACCATGCCCAACGACTTCGTCGGCCATGATGCACAGTACTCGGCCGTGAATCGCATCCTCTACCTCAGCCGCTACGGTGGCCACGCTTACGAAACACTCGCCTGGCGCCTGCGCATTTACTACCACTCGCTGCGCATGTCGCCGGACAACAAGTTCCGCGACATGATCGTCCAGTACAACCGTAACATCGGCCGGATGGGGCGGGACACCGACTACAGCGCGCAGACACTCTTCCTCACTGCGTTCCTCGGGGAATCCCTCGGACTCGACAACCTCGATGACCGCGAGAACTGCGAGGCGCTCCTCGTCAAACTGCGTGGCATGGCGAAAGAAGGAAAATTTGGAGATCAGCGGCCGGACAATTATGAGACAATTCCGGATTGGTATCCGCATGACCGGCCCCGGCTGGCCCCCTACCGTCCCGACTGGAGGGAACGCGGAGAGCAGTTTGGAGCCGATGAGATCACCAGCAAGGAAACATTGGCCACCATCAACACCATCAACGATGCATCACCCATCAAGCTCGTGTACGTCGAGAAACAGGGGAAGAAAGTCGCCTGCCTGCAGATGACGGGCGTGAAAAAGGAAGAGCTGGAGTTCATGCGCGCGTACATGCTCAAGAAATGCGCTGCCGCCAAGCTGCCGGGCTGGCCGGATAAAGACAGGCCCCCGTCCACGGATGATTTCCACGGCGTGCCGATACACAGCCGTGGCTTCGTTCTCCAGGTGTATCTGGACATGCCGGAAGAGGAGGATATGGACGCGTGGCTCCAACGGTTCCGCGAGGCGTTTCTGGGCGGCGAAAACAACGACAAGGGACTCCAGCCCATCCGCGAAGAGAACGACGAGTTCCAGACGCGGGCACTCTGGATGTTCGCAAAATCTTTTTACACCGGAAGCACGGTGTTGAACCAACTCAAGACGATCGACGATCTGCGCAAGTTCGGCGATACGCCGGCCGAGATCGCCGCGGAAATTGTGAAAGAGCTGAAGGAAGCCCCTGTCACCGGCATGCATATCGACAAAGATGGCACGCTGAAGATCGGCACGCAGATAGTGATGAAAGATTTCGCTAAAGAACTGGGGGAAGATCCATGGAAAGCCCTGAGTGCGGCGATCCTCACGCGAAACATGGAGGTGCGGTCCGACGAGTCGCTCGTCCGTCTGCGCGAATCACTCACGTCTTTGCACCAGCTGTCGGCGCCCGAAGGCGTCGAGCTGCCCGAGTGGCACCCGGAGGTAAAATTCCTGTACGACGAGACGCATGTCATCAAGAGCTGGACGATGGCGACGCCAACATTCGTGTATGCCGGGGAGCGCACCGAGCTTGAAATGCCCGACAGGTATTTCGCCCAAAAGAAATTCAAGGAAGACGGCAAAGACAAGACGGAGAATCTCTACCATGGTGCGAATAGCTTCTCGTGGGAAGACGGTGACGGCGAAGCAAAATTCTGGAACCCCACCGAAAAAGAAGTAACTGATCTCAAGGACGGCGAAGTGCCCAACCGCCCGCCGGACCTGATCGTGCGATTCCAGGCCCGTCGCGTCGACGCGGGGGTCAAGGCATGGCCCGCGAGGAAAGAGGAGCGTCAGGTCAATTTCAGCGGCGCGACGGTGCTGGTCGGCATGCCCGGCCCGTACTACGTCAAAAAAACCGTGATCAATGGGAAGGGCGAGGAACGTGCTGCGGGGGAGTACGGCTACGGCGGGAAGAGCTTTGAGTGGAGTGAAAAAGAGGAGGACGGCTATGCGGATTTTTGGCCTATGCCTAAGGATAACCTCAAGCCGACAGGCGAACCGGTGCTCCGGGTCAAATTCAGCCGCAAGAATTGACGGATTGGCGCGATACGATTGCACCATAATTTGACGAACATATAAATTTCGTCGTTCGTCAAATACAGATATAATATAGAGATTGCCGCTTTATGCGGCAGTACACAGCAAACACCCATGAATCCTCCCGGTTCACTCGAAGCCGCCACGCACGATCTCGCCAACGAGGTGAAGATCGAGAACGGTGAGATCCAGCCGCTCAAGACGCTCACGTCCGCCGGGTTGTCGGCACAGGTCACCGCGCTCTTCGACACGCCGGGCACAGAAGGCTATCGCCGGCTGATGACCGCCTACGCGACGCGCATGCAGCTGCAGCGGCTGAATCTGTGGGTCAAGCCGGGTGCAATGAAAGACCCTGCGGTGCTCCGGCAGCTGGAACAGGATGCTGCGATGCAGACGTTCTACGAGTACGTCCCCAACGCGGTTGTGCATCATCTGCGCGAGATGCAGGAATATCTGCGGCTGAAGCAGGAGCTGGGTATCTCGGCTGATGCCGATCTGGAAAAGGGGGCACTGGACCATGTCAACGATCTGACGGCCGTCGTCGGGCTCCGCGCGGAACTCGGCCGCTACGGCCAGATCGTCACGCTCCGCAACAGCATCCGGACCCGTGATGGCGCAGACTCCCCGATTGTCCGGAACCTCAATGCGGTCATCGTAAAACTCAAGAAGGCGATCAGCGACCGCTTCGCTAAGAACAAAAGTGAACATACCCCCAACGACGCGGTGCGGATCCGCACGCCGGCGCGCAATAAGATGGCGAAGCCCGCGAGTACGCGGACCATTGGCGCAACCCGCGATCTCCCCGGGGGCACGCAGAGCGAGGTACTGATGGCATCCTTCATTAACGCCGATACGGACAATGCCCATTATGCTGCGCTTGGACAGATCAACGGCCTGCTTGATGCCGAGATCAGCTGGCTCATGAGTGGCTCGCCTGGTGTACCCGGCTTCCAGCAGCCGCCGGAGAACGTCGTCGTTGACGGTATGCGGAACTTTGGCATCCTCGCACAGCGCGAACCGCAGCCGCTTCCATCCGAGCGTCTCTCGATGGACATCCTCGAGCGTGCCCTT
This sequence comes from uncultured Candidatus Peribacteria bacterium, assembly GCA_964517345.1. GTDB lineage: Bacteria > Patescibacteriota > Gracilibacteria > Peribacterales > Peribacteraceae > DAISLF01. The sequence goes on from CAZFBZ010000023.1 coordinate 20,403, forward strand.
CTGCTGAACGTTGAACAGTCGAGGAGGGTCGCTTCAGAAGCGACCAAGGACAACAAAGAGGCGACGGAACGCCGGCTCGGCGAGCTCGGTATAGAGCGCAGGAGAATCATTGCCGAGACCGTGGCGCTGATGAACCGCATGGGCCGCAATAAACTCGGCAACGTCCGGCTGCTATCCGCCCGCCATGCACTCGACCAGTTCAAAGCGGCGGGACCGGCTGCGGCGCCGGCTTCGGGCGCGTCCAACGCGGAGATGGTGAAATATCTGGATCAGGAGCTGACTCAGCAGCTTGCAGGCATTCGCGCACACTACGACGCCGTTCTCGACGGCGGCGATATTCTGACGGTCCAGCTTCCGGAAGCTGCCGAAGATTTGTTCAACGGGCCCGGGCGCGAGGCCGCAGTGCGCGTGATGGAATCGCTCGTGGTCATCCGCCTGCTCCCGGGCGCGCTGCTGCGGAAGATTCC
>CAZFBZ010000024.1:0-12385 GCA_964517345.1 uncultured Candidatus Peribacteria bacterium
CCCGCCGTCATCGCACGTCTCGCCCCAGGCGATAATCCCGTCCCCGCAGGCGATGGCGCACTGGCTCGGGGCTCCGGAGCACAGGTACCCCGTCTCCACGGTGCAGGTCGCGGAGCAGCCGTCGCCGGGGGTCAGGTCGCCGTCGTCGCAGGATTCGGGAGCGAGGAGGATGCCGTCCCCGCAGCCCGAACGGGGCGGAAGAGCGGGCAGAGCCCGGGGCGCATCACCGTAGGACGGAGCCTCATGGCGCGTGCGAGGCCGGTAGGAGGACACGGACGCGGCGACAGGCACCTCTTCCTCTGCCGTGACGACCGGCTCCGGAACCTCGACTGCTTCGACTGAAGAGGAGGACGATGCGGCCGTCTGGGACGACGCAGTTCCGTCATCGGTCACGCCATCGGTCTCAAGACTCAACACATGGCAGACACTCGGCGTGCCCTCGCACACGTAGCGCGGCTCCAGTTTGCAGAACGCCGTGCAGCCGTCGCCATCCTTGTTGGCCCCGTCGTCGCAGTACTCGCCCTGTTCCGGGACGCCGTTGCCACAGAGCGTACCTTCCAGTCCGCACATGCTCGGCCCGCCGCCACGGCAGGAATACCCCAGCTCCACGGTGCAGAGGCGGCTGCAGCCGTCGCCGTTGTAGGTGTTGGCGTCATCGCACTGTTCGGGCTGCTGGAGCAGGCCGTCGCCGCAGGTCTTCGAAAACGAGCGCATGCAGACGCTCGGCTCGCCGCTGCACGCGTAGTGCTCTTCCACCATGCAACCGGTGCAGCCGTCGCCGATCAGCACATTGCCGTCATCGCAGATCTCGGCCTCTTCAATGAGCCCGTTCCCGCAAACCGCATCCGAAGCGGCGGGATGGAGCGAGGCTTGCGTGCCGGACGGCACCGGACCGAAGAACGGCATCGCGAAATACACCGGAACCGCGAGCAGGGCGAAGGCCGCAAGAATGAAGCCGGAGAGCCGCAGAACGCGCAAAATCAATCTGGAGATTGTAGCACAAAAACCACAGCATCACAACGCAGGTCAACGCTTAACATGTCATCCGTTCTTGCCGGGGGACGGCAAAAACCGTTAGTGTGCGAAATGCGTTTCCTCCCCCTCCTCCTATGATGTTGTCCCTTCGCAAACACGAAGACTGGGCTCTGCTCATTCTGCGTGTCGTCATCGCCGCGATTTTCTTCGCGCACGGCTCCATGAAATGGCCGATGCTCATGGGCCCCGCGCCCGAGGGCATGCCCGGCAGCATGCTGCTGCTCTTCAAGATCCTCGCCGTCGTCGAGCCGCTGGGCGGACTCGCGCTCCTTCTGGGTGTGCTGACTCAGGCTGCTGCCGCGGGTATCGGCATCATCATGATCGGCGCCATCTGGATGAAGATCACCGCAATGCAGATGACATTCGCCGCAGCGGGCGGCTGGGAATTCGACCTGTTGATCCTCGCCTGCATGATCCTGCTCGTCGTCCGCGGCGGGGGGGCGCTCTCGATGGACAGCGCACTCTGCAAGAAAGCCTGACCGCATCTTCCGTCGCAAAAAAGCCAATACCGGACGCGTGTCCGGTATTGGATGTGACGCGCAGAGCCTCAACCGAAGATGAAATAGAGGAAGCCCCAGCCGCCACCCAGCACCATGGCGATCACGATCGCGATGAGAAGTTTACGCATAAGGTGAGAGGGAAAATGCGGACGGTTGTCCGTGGTTAGGAGACGGATGAGCTGCCACACTCTGTCTGGATCCTGGCTTTTGGATCTGTGCGGCAGGCTGATTGTGTGATTGACTGGGCGCGTGCAGGCGCTGCATGCGATCATCCTCGGCATCGTGGAAGGGGCGACGGAGTTCCTGCCCGTTTCGTCGACGGCGCATCTCATTATCAGCTCGCGCCTGCTGGGCCTCGCGCAGTCGGAGTTTGTGAAGAGCTTCGAGATCGCCATCCAGCTCGGCGCGATCCTCGCCGTCGTCGTACTCTACCGACAATCCTTCCTGCGCGACCGCGGGACGCTGCTGCGCATCATCGCAGCGCTCATCCCGACGGCGATCGTCGGATTCCTCCTGCACAAAGTCATCAAAGAGGTCCTCTTTGAGAGCCTGCCCGTGATCCTCTGGTCGCTCGTCATCGGCGGCGTGGTAATCATCGCCTTCGAACTGCTCCATAAGGAGAAGACCGACGCCGCGACGGACATCGGCACGATCCCCTACCCCAAGGCCATCGCCATCGGCATCGCGCAGTCGCTCGCGGTCGTTCCGGGCGTGTCGCGCGCTGCGGCAACGGTGCTCGGAGGCGAGGCGCTGGGCCTGAGCCGCCGGGCCGCGGTGGACTTTTCGTTCCTGCTCGCTGTCCCGACGATGCTCGCAGCGACGGTGCTCGATCTGAGCCAGGCTCCCGTCCGCTTCACCCAGAGCGAGTACGGCCTGCTGGCGATCGGCTTCGTCGTGTCGTTCCTGGTCGCGCTCGTCACCGTGCGGTGGCTGACCGGCTTCATCAAGCGCCACTCGTTTGCGCCGTTCGGCGTGTACCGCATCGCCCTGGCATTGGTGGTCTGGATAGCGCTCCTCCCCTGAGGGCACGCTCTGCTATCCTCGGACGGCCCGTGAAACAGCCGCTCGTCACCGCCATCGTGCTCAATTTCCGCAGCCCGCGAGACACCGCCGCCTGCGCCGAAATGCTGCAACGCCAGACCATCGCCGCGCAGACCGAGATCCTGGTGGTGGATAACTGCTCAGCGGATGAATCCGTCGGTTTTCTGCGGAACCGCTTCCGCGAGGCCAAAGACATCCGCATCGTCGAGACATCCGGAAACCTGGGCTACGGACGCGGCAACGACTACGCCATCGCCTCCGCGCGCGGAACATTCATCATGGTCATCAATCCCGATAACGGCCTGGAGCCGGACGGCCTGGAACGCATGGTCGCCGCGATGGAGGCCGATCCCGGCATCGGCATCCTGGCCCCGCAGCTGGTGCAGGAAGACGGCAGCATCCGCGATTCGTTCCGCAGCTTCCCGACCCTGCTGGATATCATCATCAAGCGGACGCCGCTGCGGCAATTCTTCCCCGAACGCGTGGAGCGCTACACCCGGCACGAGGCCAGTCACCAGACCGTTCAGGACGTCGACTGGATCGCCGGCGCATGCTTCCTGATGCGCCGCTCTTTCTATAATGAACTCGGAGGCTTCGATCCCCGCTTCTTCCTCTTCTTTGAGGATACCGATCTCTGCCGCCGCTGCTGGGAGGCCGGGAAGCGCGTCGTCTACTATCCCACCGTCCACGCCACGGACCGCCGCAGACGCCTGAGCGATGGGGGGTTTATGGCCCTGTTCACGAAGAAAACCGCCCGTATCCACCTGATGAGCGCCTTCAAGTACTTCTGGAAGTGGCGCGGACGGGGTTTGCCGCGTCTCCGGACCGCAGCCTGATGCGGTCTTTCGGGGCGTAAGGTCGTATTGACCGTCCCGATGTCTTCCCTTACCCTAGGGCCTCCATGGACATGATCACCCTCAAAGCGACGGCCCGCGACACCAAGCAGAAGCCCGGCAAGATGCGCCGCGGCGGAAGCGTCCCCTGTGTCGTCTACGGCACGATGAAGGACAACCTGCACATCCAGTGCGACGAGATCGCGCTGCACAAGGCGTTCGTCCAGGCCGGAGAGAGCACGCTCGTGGAGCTGGACGTCGAGGGCAAGAAGGTGCCCGTTCTCTTCAAGGATATCGATTTCGACCCCGTCACGGACCGTGAGATCCACGCCGACTTCTACGCCGTGGACATGAAGAAGGAGATCGAGACGCTCGTCCCGGTCCACTTCGATGGTGAGGCCCCGGCTGTGAAGGAACTCGGCGGCGTGTTCGTCGTCATCACCCTGAATGTCCGCGTCCGCTGTCTGCCGGCCGACCTGCCGCACAACATCACCGTCGACGTCAGCAAGCTGGCTGCGTTCCACGATTCCGTCTCCATCAAGGACCTCACGGCGCCCAAGGGCGTGAAGATCATGGATGACGCCGCAACGATGCTTGCGACCATCCAGGAACCCCGCAAAGAAGAGGTCGTCGAGGCCCCGGTCGCCGCTGTGGCTGCCGACGGCACCGCCGTTCCCGCCGCCGATGGCGCCGCGCCCGCCGAGGGTGCCGCTGCCGCGGACGGCAAGGCTCCGGCCGCCGACGCCAAGGCTCCCGCCAAGAAGTAATCCGGATACCGGACCCGTCGTATCGCGGTTTTGTCGTGCACGCTTATTTCGTGTTCTTGTCCTTGGACTTCGATCGTGCTTTGGATTCGTCGCGCTTCCGGAGGAAGCCCGGGATGAGCTGCGGCGGCTTGAGGCCCTCCACCTGTTCGGCCAGTTCCAGATCTTCGAGCGCGACTTTGCCCAGATACAGGCGGCGCAGATCCCCGCCGCCCTCCACGAAGCGCTCGACCGCGAGTAATCCGCGATAATAGACGAGTCCTTTGGTGAAGCTGCCCGGCTCAGCCGTGTCTTGCAGCCCTCGCTTGAGCTCGATAGTCTTGGTGAGCGCTTTGGCCGGGCTGTATCCAAGCTCTTCCTCCAGATGGCGGCGCGTCTCGATGAATGAATGCTCCAGCGCATACGCGATGGCGAGCACGCCGCGCGCGGGGCCGTAGCGCTTCTCGTGGAATGCCGAGAGGACGCGATTCTGGTTGTAGATGGCCAGGCCCTCCTGTGTGTCGAGATAATTGGCGAACCCGCGCCGGAAGATGTCGAACGGCTGCTGGTCGCCGTTTTCGGCAGTGAGGATGTGTGTCTCGATCTCGTGGGCGATGAGCGATTCGATGTGTTCCGGCGAGAAGAACGCGCCTAGACGCACGTACATGCGCTTCCAGCCGACGGCGCAGTCGGCCACCATCGACTCGCGCACCGTGACCTGCCAGTCGTGGAGACTGTAGCGGGCCAGTGCCTCCTCGAATCTCTTCGCCGCGTCCTCGGCGGTGAGAAGATCCCCGGACGGACACGGAAGATCACACGCCGCGCGGGCGCGCAGGAAGGCGGTGGCGGACGAGAGCAGGTCGGTGCGGGGGGCGCCGAAGAGCGCATGCGACGCCTCGGTGAAAGCACGGGCGTCTCCGCGGGCGCGGAAGAGCGAAATACGCGTAAGCAGTTCGCGCTTCTTCTTCGCAAGCAGGCGTCCAAGCGGCGAATCATCGGTCTGAAGGGAGGCCAGGCGACGCTCCAGATCGGGCAATTCCTCCGGGAGGGACGGATACAGGAAGTACGGGCTGTATTCACGGTCCGCCTCCAAACGGGCGCGCTCCTCGGAGAGATTCACGGGCTTGAGGTACTTGAGCAACATCAGGTCTTCGTCCGCCTGCAGGAGGATCTTGTCCGTCGCGCGCAGGTCGACTTTGACGCGGTGATGGATGAGGCTGGTGCGGGGCTCGCGCGCGGGATCGATATAAAAGCCTGCCAGGTCCCGCCGCCCGATGATGGCCCGCGCGGATGCAAACGACACCTCACCCGACCGCACAAGCGTCTGGATCTTGCGTCCGCCGAGCGTGAATTTGACGTGATACAGGCCCTCGTCCTCCGGATCGCCCTCGAACGGTTCGGCCCCTCCTTCAGCACGGAGTTTGCGCAGCAATTCGGGCGTGAAAACCGAGTACTCCGCTGCTGCAGGGTTGATGACGGCGGGCACTTCAACCGTCATCCCGCTGGAATGGACGAGGATGGTCTCACGGATGCCGAGAGTCGGGCGATCGCCTTCTTTGGTGCTGCCCGCAGCGCGCTCCAGCTTCTCGCCGAAGAGATCCTGCGCCATGCGCACCCCCTTCTCGGGAGAACTGACGGAGAGGCCTTTCACGCGCTCCAGGCGCGCGCGCAGGGGCGCCAGGTTGGCTACCTGCACCATCAGACCAGCGCGCGCGTTAACTTCCAGCAGCACGGGCCCCTGCTGTTCGTCGACGGTCAGGTCGACCGCGAGGTAGCCGATATTGGTGATGTACTGGATGCGCGACGCGATCAGCAGCATTTCCTCCCAGTACGGGATCGGGATGCCTGCCGGATCGCCGCCGTGCGGAAGTTCTTTGAGCAGCGAGGAATACTGGAACGCATGTGTCGTCACGCCTTTGGCGATATCGATGCCGATGCCCAAGCCTCCCATATGCACGTTGGCTTTGCCCCTGCTGGCAACCGTAGGGACGCGGAGCATCGCCATGACGGGCACGAGGTTGAAGACCACGATACGCACGTCCGGCAGGCCCGCCGGACGGAACGGCGCGAAGCCCTCGTGCGAGACGAGGATGCGCTCGAAGAACGCAGTGTCGCTGAGACCATTCACGGAGAATTTTCCGTCAAGGATGTCCTCGATGTGCTCGCGGAGGTTGCGCTCGCTGACCGGCGTCTTGCCTTGCTCCAGGAACTCGCCGTTGCGCCGGCCCTTGAGGATCAGGATGCCCTCGCCGCCATAGCCGTAATTTGGCTTCAGGACGCACTCATCGGGCAGGCTCGCGAAGTCGAACGTGCGCAGCTGCTGCCGGTCCTCGATGCGGGCGAAGATGCGCGCTGTCGGCACGCCGCGCGCTGAGAGAAATGCCTTGGTCTTGAGCTTGTTATCCGCGAACGCGACGGCTTTGCGCGGATTGTACGGGCGCAAATACAGGAGATTGCGCGCGTTCAGGCCGAGGATGCCGTGACGGAGGAGCGGGAAGGGCACGAGACGGGGATGAAGAAATCACTCCTGGGCGTTGAGATGCCGGAACACTTCGCGGAAGCGGAAGTACTCGGTGATGCGCAGGCCCGTCCAGCGGCCGATGACGATATTGAGGACGAACGTGAGCAGGATGATCTCGGGATACGCGAGGAGGAACGCGCGGAACGGAGGCCAGAGGATGATGAACACGCAGAGCAGAGCCGCGACGACGGTCTGCCCGATGCCCATGACGGCCGACGACAGCCCCTGCTCGGATTTGACGTTCAGAAAGCTCTCGACGAGCGTACTCATGATGAGCAAAACGAAAACCGTGTCATGACTGAGTGCTACGCCGTACAGCGTGCCGAGCGCCAGCAGCAAAAGAATGGAGAAGCTGCCGATGCCGAGGATGATCGCGAGTTTGGGGACGTAGAGGATATGCAGGCGCCGCAGCATGGAGCGCGACACATAGCCCGCCGTGAGGATGAAGACGAGGAAGACGAGACCGACGACCCAGCCGAGGACAAGGAAGCTGAGCGCGATGATCGCGGGCGTGAAGAGACCGAACGTCGTCATGCCGATGACCTGCTTGAGGAACGCAAGGATCGTGGCGATGACGGGCAGTGCGAGAAGCAGCAGTGCGGTCTGGCTGGTGAGGCCCGCGGTGACCATGGCCTGAATGAGCAGTGTCAGGAGATTCCACGGCGCGACCTGCACGGAGGCAACATCGAGGAAGGACGGCTCGGATTCCTCGATTTGCCGGACAGCCGAGAGGAACTCGGTATCGCTCTTGGACGTGAGCAGCATCGGCAGGCGCGACGGGCGCACCACGAGCGCCTTGCGGGCATCAAGCGGGCGCACCGGACCGGTGGCCGTGCGGGCGATGGTGCGCAGGTTCAGATCGGTGGCAATGAGGAGCGTCTGCTGCTGGAGCGTGCGCGGGCCTTTTTCGCTTTCCAGAGCGCGATGCAAAGCCTGCAGACCGGGGATGGGAACACCGTCGCTCCAGAGGATGACGGACTCCGCGTCGAGGAAGGCATTGCCCTCTTCCCCTACCGCGGCAACGAGCGCTTCTTCTCCTCCGCGGCTGGTCGCCGGAACACCCGTATGGATGACGCGCAGATACGTGGATCCCGAGGCCGCCGCATCGCGCAGGCGCTTCATATCGGCGGAGGTGACGGAGCCGTCCGCAATCAGCACGACCTTGCGCGCATAGACGGTGACGACGTGCTCCTCCGAATCCTCCTGCGAGCGTCCATCAACCACGCTGCTGACGACGAGACGGAAGCGCAATTCTCCCGTTCCTTCGGGGGTGAAAATCGCATCGACCGTCTTGCTGATGGGGTTGGGATTATCGTTGATGTACCAGAAGTACTGCACGTTGTTGCCGACGATATGGCTCGCGGATGCGTCGAGGATGATCGTGCGGCGTGCGGGCGTGTCTGCGGGTCCGATAATGACCGCCTGGAGCGCGTTCGATGCTGGCCCGCCATCAGTCGCCGGAGTGGCGGCGACAGCGGACGCCGTCATGAACGCGACGAGAATCGCCGCACTTGCAAAGCGAAGTAACGGAGCCCTCACGCGGCGAGGCGGGATTGGCGATGCGCACGTTCGCGCCCGGTCTGGCTCTCTTTGTAGCGCTTGATCTGCGGAGAGAGTTTTTCGATGCAACGATCGACCGCCTCGATGGCGCGCACGCGGCGAGATTCTGCCTGCAGATGTTTGCCCGGCAGCTCGACCGTGATCGTCACTTTCACCTGGTCGTTTCGCTTCTTCGTGGAGCGGCGTTCGGCCTCCACGCGGATCATCGAATCGGCGTTCTTCAGGCGCTTGCAATACGTCGCCAGCTTGCCGATCCGGCGGGCCAGGAGCAGGAGATCCTGATCGTTGTAGTGCAGTCCCTTCTCAAAGTGCTGGACGTTCATAATCCAAGAGGGGGAAAGATGGAATGACGATATCCCAGACGCATGGCCGGGGGAAGCGGAAAGATCAGGACCCAACCGGGCGCGGGGGGCGCGTGTTTGGCGCGGGCCTCAGCCGCGCAGCCGGAGGGCTTCCCGGCCGTCCATTGCTCAATTCTCCTCCTGATGCTACAATAATCAGATTTTCTTACACCCACACCCTATGACCACCGAGCAGATCCGCGCGCTCGTGCTCCAGAGCACCGTCCTCACCGAGGAGGAACGCTCCTACTGGCTGAAGCATCTCCCGCAGATGGATCAGTCCCAACTCGACCGCCTCGAGGCGATTCTTGCCGCGCCCGTGCAGGTGCCGTTCAAGAAAGAAATCGACACGCTCTTCGCTTTCTTCGAACAGGCGGGCAAGACGCTCAAGGGCGCCAAACTTGCCGGTCGCTCGAAGCGCTGATTTTTCTTCTGACATTCACACACATTTCCCCACAGACCCATGCCGCCCATTGAGAGTTTTAGCACCGAAGCCCGCACCATCCACACGGAGCTACGCACGCTGAACACGACGCTGACCACGGCCGCCCCCGGCGCCGTCACGCTCGACATCACCCCGCTTCAAACGGCCATCCGCGCCGCGCGCGTGCCGGCCAACGAGCCGCTCAACCGCCGTTCGAACGCGTCTGTGCTGGGACTGCTCCGGGCGCTGTCGGGCAACGACGCGCTCACGCTGGACGACGCCGTCAATCCGGCCAACAACAGCGTGGTGATTGCCGCAGCCGACCGCGAGGCGAAGAGCAAGGCCGTTGCCGACTTCCTCGCAAGCATCCCCACGCAGGAAGCAGCCAAGGCTGACGCCGAGACGCTGCACAAGCAGGTGCGCGACGCGCTCACGACGCTCCAGCGCACCGTCGCCACGGACGTGGAGGGACGCAAGAAGAGCTTTGAGGATTTCATCACCGCGCTGCGCGGCCTCGAGGAGCGCCACGCGCCTTCCGACATTTATATCCCGCTGCGCGACCGCCTGCGCGCCCTCTATCCGGGCGCCGACGCCGCCGCATCGCTGGCCACGTTCGTGGAGACAGCAGGCCGCGACCAGGCCGCCCTGCGCACGCTCGCCGGCGAGCTCGGACCCGGCGACTACCCGGCCGGCATGAGCCCGCTGGACCGCACCGCGCTCCAGCTGACCAACGCAATCGACGGCTACGTGGCAAACGCGATGGTTGGCGCGTCCCCGCAGGCTCTGCAGATCGCACAGTTGTTCTTCGGCGGCTCTACGCCGCAGGAAACCGGACGCAACATCGCCGCGTTCTTCCGTTGGATGGTCGCCGATACGCTGGCGGGGATTACGCCCGACCCGACGATGCCCAGCTTGCGCCCCCTGTATGAGCGCGCTTACAGCATGGCCGAAGCCCTCCACTGGCAGACCGCCAAAGAGGAGTACGGGCGCGCTAATCCCGGCGCCGTCACGACTCCGCCCGCCACACCCCTCCCGGCAGTCCGCGATCCGGTGACCGGCGCCATGGTGGTTCCGCCCAGTCCGGAGCCGTCCCCCGTCATCACGATCCCCAACGAAGCCGTCGTCCGCGGACGCTGGACCGAGTGCTACCGCATCATGTGGCGCTCGCGCCGGGCCAACACCCGGAACGTGCCGGACATGCCGAACCTCGTCCAGCTGTCCGCTCCGGACGGCGAGACCGTCGCGAAGCAGTACGTGGAACAGGTCCAGAAGCTCGCCGCTCCGAGCGGCGCTCCCTCGACCGTCCCGACCACGCCCGAACAACGCGTGAAGCGCATGACGGACTTCTTCGCCGCCGGCGACCCGCACAACGTCACCCTGCCATACGCCGCGGACCGCCATCTCATCTCCAACAACAACACGCGCGTCAGCTTCTACAAGACGGGTGCCGTCCTGTACGTGCGCCTCGGTGACCGCGAGGTCCGCGTGCAGACCCCGGCCCCGAACACCGATGCGAATGCGATCTCGCTTACCAAGCCGGTTGCCCCGGACAACAATCCGGACAACGTCATCATCAAGATCAACGGCACGGCCACCGGCGTGAAGCTCGGCGACCTCGTGACGCACCTCCAGCTGGGCACGAACACCTCGAACACCCACGTCATGATCACGCCGAACAATGCCGCAGCCGGAGCCATCACGTCGCGCGTCGAAGCCGGCGCCGACACGCCGGAAACGCGCATGAACGCGTTCTTCGCCTCGGGCGTGAACCAGAACATCGTTGATGCCTACAACGCCGGCCGCTTCCTTCTTATGGCTGACGGCACGCGCACCTACTTCTACAAGGACGGCGCGACACTCTACATCCGCCTCAACGACCGCATCGTCCGCATTCAGACACCGGGAGCTCCGGACGTCGACGCGAACGCGCTCACGGTGCGCAAGGGCGCAGACAACAACCCTGCCAACGTTCTCCTGGTGCTCAACGGCTCTGCAACCGGCGTGAAGCTCAGCGACGTACTCGCGCAGCTCACTCAGGCGGGCAACACGGACCATACGCACGTGATGATCCTGCCCAACGGCACTCTTCCCGCCAATATCACCTCGCGCGAGGAAGCCCTGACGCCGGAAGCCCGACTCAACCGGTACTTCACCGCGGGAGCGAACAGGGATATCACTACGGACTACAACGCGGGCGACTTCATCCTGCTCCCGGGAGACGTCCAAGCCTTCCTTTACAAGAAGCCGGACAATACCTTCTGGATCCGTCTGGACGGCCGGGAGGTCAAAATCATGGCCCGGCCCGCTGCAGGTGGAGCGCGCGTCGAAGCCACTGCGCTTCGGCTCTCCAAGGTCGATAACGTCCCTGGCAACGTCGTTGTGAAGGTGAACGCCCTTGCCCGGGGCGTGAAGCTTTCCGACATTGTCACGGATCTGACACGCGCCTCGGCCCTGACGGACAATATCGTCGGCCTCAAGGAGAACAGCAACGATGCGACCGATATCAGCACGCACAGGGAATACACCGAGGCACAGCGCACCGCCCGCATGAACGACTACTTCGGAGCGCCCGCGAACAAGGAAATCAACGCAGCATACGATGCCGACGAGTACGTCATCAGCGAAAACGATGAGCACATCAACTTCCACAAGGAACCCGATGGCAAGTTCTATGTGCGCATCGACGACCGCATTGTGCAGATCGAGACGCCGGTCGCTCCGCCAATCACGAGCCTGACACTCACGAAACCCGGCGCCCCGGGCACTGATCCGGAACTCATCAAGATTCGGATCAATGGCGACGCCGACGGCATCACGCTGGGCATGCTGCGCACCAATTTGAACAACTCTGCAAATGTACTGAACAACCGCGTGACTATCGCCGTCGGCGGCACGGATGCCGCGGATATCGTTTCGCGCGCGGAATACACCGCTCCCGAGCGCCTCGCCCGCCTGAACGCGTTCTTCGGAGCCGATGCTTCCAAGGACATCACCAATTCCTACGACGAGAACGTGATGCTGATCACAAGCGGCAACAAGCATGTGTTCTTCTGCAAACGCGCCGACGACAAGTTCTATCTGTACCTCAACGACCGCCGGATTCTCGTGGAAACGCAGCCGGCCAACGACGCCGCAACCGCGCTCAAGGTCGTGCGTGCGGCCGATAATCCGGACAATGCGGTTCTCGCGGTCAACGCCGCCGGGGACACGGGAGTGACGCTTGCATCGGTCGTTGCACATCTCGAAGCCAACCCCACCCACAACCGCGTCGCGATCAAACCCAATGCGGCCGACGCCGTCACATCCCGCGAAATCCCCTGATCCCCCCTTCCCATGGCCGAAGTCACTGAAGCCAATTACACCACGGCCCTCTCGCACATCACGACG
>CAZFBZ010000024.1:12485-20782 GCA_964517345.1 uncultured Candidatus Peribacteria bacterium
CATGGCCGAAGTCACTGAAGCCAATTACACCACGGCCCTCTCGCACATCACGACGCCCAACGTCGCGGAGCTCCGCACGGCCATCACCGGCTGGACGGTGGGCAACCTGCGCACGCTTCTGGAGCGGGTGCATGGCAACGAGAACGCACTGAGGAGCCTGCGGTCCGCCGCGGATATCCGCACACTGCTGACCGAGCAGGCTCAGGCGGCACGCAAGCGCGAGATCGACGAGAGCCAGAAGAAGCAGAAAGAGGCGCTGGAAGGCGTCGAGAAGGAAAATCGCGAGAAGATCGAGAAGGCATTCGAAGCCCTCAACAAGAACGTCGCGGACACCGTCGAAGCACATCTCCGCGCCATCGACGTACTGCTCAATGCTCCGCCCACGACCGCGGTAGCGCCCGTCGTCGCACCGGTCACCCCCCCGCCCGCGCCCGTCTCCCGCCCGAATCCCCTGGTCAGCCTGCTCGAGCGCGTCCCGGTCTTCGGTTCGCTCTTCAGTATCTTCGGCAACACCACCGCGGAGCGGTCGGAGAATTTCGATCGGGGTTTCAATAACCTCATGTCGCTCATTCCGGGCATCGGCGAAACGTTCCGTGCACGCAACGCGCTGAAGGACGTCCAGCAGATTCTCCGTGAGGAACTGGGAGCGCGCTTCACGGGCACGGTGACGCTTGCCCAGGTGACGGCGTTCATGCGCCGCCATCCGGATGCGGCTCCGGCCCCGTCTCCCATCCCCGGTCTGCCGCCGATCCCGCTGCTCCAATCCGCCGCCTGGAAAACCGCCTTCATCGCGAACGTCCAGACCGTCAAAGCCCTCCCGAACCCCACCTTCACCTGGGAGGACATCTCCAATGTGTCGGACGCACAGCGCAAGTCGACGGAAGTCGCCAGCAAGCAGCTGGAGGAGAGAACACTCAGGGCATTCGCCCCCGTCGCCGTCAGCACGCTGACCTTCGAAACGGGTACGAACGCCAACATCGCCCGCAAGCAGCCCGACGGCCGCTGGCAGATCGCCGTCACGCGTGAGGCCCTCTCCGGTGCCTCGCTCACAGGCCCCGCAGCCCAGCTGAAGGAAGCCCTTCAGGGCCCGATGAACAATGCCAACGTGGTGAGGATCGTCGCCGAAGACGACCCCGTCGCTTTCGTCCACTCGCCGCGCCTGACAGATGTCACCGTGAATATCCCCGCCGGCTCCACGCCTGCCTACCCCGAACTCAACACCGTCGCCGGCTGGTTCCGCACGCGCAACCTCGGCGTCCGCGAGATGCGCCAGGACACAGCCAACCTCGTCCGCGGCGCGGGCAGCCGGGTGGCGCTTTCGGCCGTCAGCGGCTCCATGGTCCTCGCCTGGAATTCTACGACCACCTACGCCAGCCTCACCAATCTTCCGGAAGACGACATCCGCGCCGCCGCGCCGGGAGCCCAGTGGAGGTACGACGCCACGACATCCGCCTGGAACGCCGTCTAATAACCGACACGCACGCACATGGCTGAAACATTCGACACCATCCGCACGGCCGTCACCGACATCCGCACCAATCTGCAGGGAGCGGATCCTGACGCCGCGATCGCCCGCGACCGCATCACCGCAGTCCGTGCGAACCTGAACGTGGTCGAGGCTCACGCCGACGCGCCCGCAAAGGCCCTCGTGGTCCGCGATCTGCGCACGCTGAGCGTGCTCATCCAGACGCGCCTGAAACTCCTCCAGCAGCGGCAGGATGCCGAACTGGTCGCCGCCACGCGCGCGACGCGCGCCGAAACCATGAACGAGCTCGGACAGCTGCGCAATGCCCTGCTCGACAGGGGCTACGCCGAGGAATCCGTCATCCCCCTGGTCGGCCAGCCGATCGCGGATATGACGACCATGGCCGGCAGATTCGCTGCGGAAAATCCCGGGACGGCGGCTGCCGTCGCCGTCGGCGGCTTTTTCGGTCTGAACTACCTGTGGAACAAGATCACGGGCGCCGGCCGATCCGTGGGCCGCGGGGCCATGGGCGTTGGCAAGAAACTGCTCATCGGCACGCTCGTCGCGGGCGCCGCTGTGCTTGGCATAGAGGTGTTCAGGCCCGGCACTATCCGGAGCATCATGAACATGTTCACTCCGGGACCGACCGGTCCCGGACCCGGACCCACTGAAACATCCGCCAAAAATACTGCGGATCTTGTCGCGGCGCTTGAAGGCGTCGCGCCGGGAACGGCAATCGATCTCACGGATATGCGCCTGCTCAACGCCAACCCGGACAACGCCCCCGATCTCCTCGGCCTCGGCAACCGCGATATCATCGTCGGCGCGCAGCGATTGCGCCTGGAACGCGCGGGAGCGGGCTGGCTCTTCAAAGTCGGCGGAGGAGCGGGACGGAAATTCCGCGTGACGCACACCGTCAATCTTCTTGGCGGAAACGCGTCCTTCGACGTTGGCGAAGTGCTGGCACGGGGTCAGGCGGTGCAGATCGACGGCAACCGGTACATGCGCACGATGGCGAACTTCGGCCAGGCCGCCACACGCAGGGGTGCCGGAGGCGTGGGCCCTCCGGATTTTGCTGCGAACCAGGCCATCAGCTTATTGGCAGGCACCCCGAGGCCGGCGTTCATCAGCGCAGCGAGTCTCGAGGCGGCTCTCGCCGCAGTCCCCGCAGCCGGGGCCGGTCCGTTCAACGTGGACATCACACAGCTCGAGCCGCATCTCTTCACCGATCCTCCGGCGACCCATAACTTCCCCGGTCCGCCCCCGCAGGCGCTCAACAGCAAGGTGCGCCGGGTCGTCTTTACTCTCGTGCCGTGACGCGCGCTGCGCGGTCCTGATTTTTTCCGTATACTCACACCATGTCTATTCTCCGCCAGTATCCGTTCCTGATCCCGCTCGTCGTGATGATCCTGTGCGAGGCGACCAAGGTGATCACCGAGGCACTGGAAACGGGCAACTGGAAGGGCGGCCTCTTCCGTCCGGGCGGCATGCCAAGTACGCATTCCGCGTTCGTGATGTCGCTGCTCATCGTCGTAGGCCGCAAAGCCGGCCTCGAATCCATCGCTTTCGCCATCGCCTTCGTCTTCGCAGGCATCACCTGGTACGACGCAATGAGCTCACGGCGCGCCATCGGCGAACAGGCCAAAGTCCTCAACCGTCTGCAGCACTGGGAGAAATTCTCCGAGCGGCTGGGCCACTCGTTCCTGGAAGTCATCGGCGGCATGATGTTCGGCGCCGGCGTCACGCTGATCGGCATCTGGCTGAGCACCAACACCTGATCCTCACACCCCGAACCCCTTGAGGACAACGCCCACGCCGTAGGCGATGCCCGCGGTCACGAGACCGACGCAGACGATTTCAACGATGCCGCGATAGATCCGCTCCCGGGTAACGATGCTGCGCGTAATGCCGACGAGCACCAGCGCGGCGAACGTTCCGACAATCGCCGCCGGAAAGCGGGTTTCGGGCGACACGGTGAAGAAATACGGCAGCAAAGGCACCGATCCGAAGACCACAAATCCGAGAAACGTCGCGAAGCCGTGCATCATGCCCGCTCCGTCCGATGTCTCGGTCAGGCCGTGTTCCTCCCGCATCATCGTTTCTGCCCAGACCTTCTTGTCCGAGGTAATCACCGCCACCACGCGGTCCAGATCCGCATCGCGGAAACCCCGCGCCTCGTAGAACTCGCGGACTTCGGCTCGCTCCAGTTCGGGATCGTCTTCGATCTCCTGGAGCTCCTCCTTGTACAGGCGCCGGTACTGGTCGCGCTCGGAGCGGCTGGACAGGAAGGCCCCCGCACCCATGGACACGCCGTCGGCCAGCAGGTTGGCCACACCGAGAATGACCACAATACCTACGCCAAGATCGGCCCCCGCAGTGCCCGCAACCACGGCGAACGTGGTGACGATGCCATCATGGGCCCCATAGACAATGTCGTGGATGACGGGTCCCAGGCGGCTGCCGTGGATTTCCGACTGCCGGTGCTCCTGAAGAGCTTTCTTGATATCGCGAGTCATGGGCCAAGTATAGCAGAAAAAATCACCAGCGATGAGCTTTGAGCGACGACCCCGGAGCGATAAACTGCCTGCAGCTCGAGGCTTAGAGCTCATTGCCTTTCTTTCCATGCCCCACCTCGCCGACCAGCAGAAAGATTTTCCCCAGTGGTACCTGGACGTCATCGCGGCGGCCGATCTGGCCGATTACGCGGACGTAAAGGGCTGCATCATCTTCAAACCCTACGGCTACGCGCTGTGGGAGAACATCCAGGCGAATCTCAACGCCCGCATCAAGGCGCTCGGTGTGCAGAACGCGTATTTCCCGCTGTTCATTCCGGAATCCGCCCTTAACAAAGAGAAGGAGCACGTCAAAGGCTTCGCCCCCGAGTGCGCGGTCGTCACGCACGGCGGCGGCAAGGAGCTGACGGAGAAGCTCTACGTGCGGCCGACGAGCGAGACGATCATGTACCCCGCGTTCGCCAAGTGGATCCACAGCCACCGCGACCTGCCGCTGAAGATCAACCAATGGGCCAACGTCGTCCGCTGGGAGATGCGTACCCGGCCGTTCCTCCGCACACTCGAATTCCTCTGGCAGGAGGGCCACACCGCCCACGCCACCGAAGAGAAGGCCGACTGTATGGTGCACGACGCGCTGCAAATGTACGTCGATTTCGACCGCGAGTTCCTGGCGCTCCCCGTGACGCGCGGCCGCAAGCCCGACCACGAGAAGTTCGCGGGCGCCCACTACACGCTCACAACCGAGGCGCTCGCCCGCGACGGCAAAGCCATCCAGGCCGGCACCTCGCATAACCTCGGCCAGGGTTTCTCGGAGGCCTACGATGTCGGCTTTCTGGACAGCGACGGCCATAAGAAGCGCCCGTGGATCACCAGCTGGGGCCTCTCGACGCGCATCATCGGCACGGTCATCGTGGTGCACGGTGACCAGAAGGGACTGCGCCTGCCACCGAACCTCGCACCCATCCAGATCGTCATCGTGCCGATCTACAAGACGGACGCCGAGAAGGAGGCGGTGATGAAGGCGGTGACGGATCTGGAGAAGACCTGGACGGGCCTGCGCGTGAAGATCGATGACCGTGAAGAGAAATCTCCCGGCTTCAAGTTCAACGAGTGGGAAGTGAAGGGCGTACCGCTCCGCGTGGAAATCGGACCCAAAGACCTTGAGAAGAAGCAGCTCACGCTCGCCCGCCGCGACACGAGCGAAAAGAAGCCCGTGCCGCTTGCAGATGCTTCGCTCGCGATGATGCAAGCGCTCATGGACGAGATCCAGGCGACGCTCTACCGGCAGGCACAGGAGTATCTGGAAAGCCACACATTCCGCGCGGAGACCATGGCCGATCTGGAAGCAAAGATCGAAGGGGGTGGCATGGTCTGGGCACCGTGGGACGGCACGTTCGAGACGGCCGAGGCCATCAAGCAGAAGACCAAGGCGACCATCCGCCTGCTCCCGGAGAAGCCCGAGGACGTGACAGGCAAAAAGGACGTCCACTCGGGCAAGCCGGCCGTGCATATGGCGCTCTACGCGAAGGCGTACTGAGGGCTTACTGCTGAGGAATTTCTGTGGGCGGCGGCAGCGGGGCGGCGCCCTGTGCGGCGGTCTGTGTCTGCTGATGATCGGCGCCCTGGGCGGCGGCCTGCGCGATGGTGTTGCTGCGCCGTTGGAACATCACGATCGCGTCACTGATGGCAGACGCCACCTTCTGCGCCTGCGGGATGTAGCCGAGGACGATCGCATTGCCGATGCCTTCTTTGAGATCGAAGTGCACTTTGCCGAACGGGAGGAGGTTGAGGTACTGACTCTCGGCCGACACCGTCGCGATGTTCTCCAGATTCATCTGGCGGATCTGCCGCTTGAAGAGCGAGGACTGGTCGATGATGATCACTTCTTCGCTCGTCACGACGAGCACGTCGAAGCGCCAATCGATGTATGCCGTCAGCCATTTCCAGCCGGCAACCGGGACCCAGATAACGACGAGAGTGAGGATCACCCACAGCATCGGCACCTCGATGAAGGAAAACGCGACACCGACCGCGATGAACACCGCGGAGATGAGCAGGGCGCGAATCGAGCGGATGACGAAGAGGAACATGCTGAATTTCACGCGCAGCAGAACTTTTTCATCCTGGGACAGACATTCCCGGATCAGCTTTTCCTCGTCGGTTTCGAGCGCGAAAATCTTCATTGCGGCCAGTGTAGCGCATTTCCCCGCAGGACGTTGCCCGATGAAAATGCCTCTTCCCGTTGCGGAAAGGGCCGGAATTGAGTATCACCATTCCATGACCGACCCGATGTCGTCTCCCCTCCCCGAGATCGCCTCCTACCTGCGGCGCGACAAACGCGTGCGCAAGGTGGAGGTGCCCAAGATCGGCGATCTCCCCACGGAGCTCCGCGAGGCGGCGCAGCGCCTGCCGCTGCTGACAGGCACCTGGAACCCGGTGGAGATCTACACTGCGGAACCGAAGACGCTGCACCAGGAGAAGCTGACGTTCCTGGAAGCCTACCGCCACGGCCGGGTGTACCAGCCCCGGCTGACCTACGATCTGGCCGAAGAATTCGATCTGGGCGACGCGCGCGCCGTGCTGGAGGCCATGCTCGACACCGTCCGCGCGTGCAAGACGACAGAGCGAGGGATGAAACTGGTGAAGCTCATGCTCCACCACAAGATCCGCGACGATCTGGCGACCTGCGATCTGGTGGACGGCATCAGAAACAAAGATGAAGCGCTGATCGGCAATGCCCTGCAGTATAAATACCCGGGCGTGGATCCTTTGATTCTTGGCCTGGCAGAGCGGGATTTTCAGCGTCGCACAGACAACGCGGACGAGGAGAAAAAGACCGATCCCGGTCTCCTCACCCCGGAACAGAAGACCTACCTCCGCGAACTCGTCTTCGATGCCGAAGGGGTGCGCGAAGCTTTCGAGTGGGCGCTGGACCAGTACGGCATCCTGCGCACCGACGAGGGCGGATCAGGGTACCGGGTGGAAGTGGACCCGCGCGCGACGGCCATCGACGTGCGCGACAAGTCCATCCGTGGTCCGACCGTATTCATCCCCGAACGCACGCGCGAGTCCGGCGAGCGCCTGCTCGGCCTCATCGCGCACGAGATCGAAGGACACGCGCGCCAGTCATGGAACGGTGAGCGCCTCTTCATGTTCGGCGGCGGCCCACTGAAGATCGACGAGGAGACGCTCTATGAAGGACTCGCCATGCGCTACGAGAACGAATTCCGCAGCGCCTGGTTCGGCACCGAATATGAATCGCGGAATCTGGACTACTACGTCTTCGCGGTGCGCGCAGCGGAAACCGGCGCCACATTCTATGAGGTTTTCCGGGACCAGGTGGAGAAGCGTTTGCGCATCCTGTTGCGGATTCCGGGGCATACATCGTTTGATCCCGCACAGGTCCGCGGGACACCGGAGGAGGACCGGGCGCTCAACGCGGCATGGGGCACGACCTACCGCACGATGCGCGGGCACACGGACATGACCAACCCCGAGCGGTTCGCGATGGCGAAGGATCTCGCATACTTCCGGGGCTACATGCTTGACCGGCAGTTGCGCGAGAGCGGGCACGGCCACATCAACGAGGCGGCGATCTGCTCCATCGGGCAGTTGCGTATGCTGGCGGAATTCCAGATCCGCGAGGATCACCTGCCGATCCCCTTCCAGAACGTCACCGAGCGCCGGCTGAAGATGATGCTCGCGCGCATGCCCGCCTAAGACTCACTCGATATGTCCGCGGCGCATGTCCATCGAGACTTTCGCACGCTGCTTGCCGTCGTGCCCGATCAGGACCGCCTCCCACGTGAGATGCACTTTCACCTCGTAGCGCGTGTCCGAGCGCAGGCGCAGTTCGACGGATTCGCCGGCCTCCGGATGCAGCGTGACCGCGAGCGGCAGATAGATCTGTTCCCAGTGCGTGGCGGGCGCGTTCGGGGCCGTGGACAGCGATACTCCGGGCGCGAGCAGGCAATCCCACCACAGCGCAAAACCATAGACGGGCATCGGCGTCTCGAACTTCCAGCGCACCGTCGCCTTGCGCACGCTGTCGTTCTCCAGCCGGAAATCGACTGCGTCCCAACGCTGCGTCATCCCCGCGCCCGGAGGCAGATCAGCGGGACGAACGTTGCGCACGTAGATGTTGTTCAGACACACCTCCCGAGCCGGGGAAAAATCCATCCCTTCGCCGAGTCCGCTCCAGATATCCAGCTCGGCATGAATGCGGTCGGACACGACGGGCGAGACGAATTGCTCCAGCGACTGCGGGATCATCACCCCGCCGGGCTTGAGAAACCGCCGCGCATCGCGGAGCGTCTCCA
>CAZFBZ010000025.1:0-2300 GCA_964517345.1 uncultured Candidatus Peribacteria bacterium
TGATGAACCAGGCCGGCATGATCTTCCGTATCCAGAAGGGCGTGCAGATCCCGGCAAACAGCAAGACGACCGTGAAGGCTAAAGCCGACGATCTTGACCTGTACGGCAAAGTGATCGGCGACCGTGGCAATGTCCCGGCAGGGCTGACGTGGGAATTCCCTGCTCTGCCTGAGGCTGACCGCAAGCTTCTGACGGCCCAGAACCTCTCGGCTGCCACCGGTGGGCGAACAGCCTATCGGACGGTGCTCCAGCAGAAGGATCTGGAGATCGGGAAGAAACGTCTGGAGCAGGAACTCCTGGCGACCGCGCGCCAGCTCATTGAGGAAGAGCGCGAGATTCGCAGCGTCGATAACCCGGATGCCAATATCCAGCTGCTGTTCAAAGACGACCTCATCAAGCAGACGTTTACCGGATTTGTCCTGCCGACGCAGTTCCTTGGGCAGGCCGTGACATCCGTGCCCATTGAGGGGAGCCTGGTCTATACCGTGCCGGCCTACGATGCCTCTCTGATCCTCAATACTTACAGCCGTGACCTCCAGACGCATATCGGGGAGGGGAAGCAGCTGGTTCCCGGTTCCATTACGCTTGATCCCGATTCCGTCGTCGTCATCGAGTACGCCGATGATCTGGTGTGGATCAAGGTGACAGTCGACATCGTCGGTGCAGAGCAGTTCCAATTGGATCCCTTCACGCCAGCAGGGGCAAAATTTGGCAAGAAGCTCCGTGAAAGCATTGCCGGTATCTCCCGCGCCGATGCGCTGCGCATCATCAAGAACTTTCCCGAGGTGGAAAAGGTCTCCATAGCCATTTGGCCGCCCTGGAGCGACCAGATACCTTCCATTCCCTCCAACATTTCCATCGAACAACAGTAATGCCTGTGCGCCTTCCTCGTTTCCGGTCCGTTGTCCTGGCTGCACTGGCCCTCATGGGCGCAGTTCTCGTCGCGTTCGCGCTCATGGCGGGTTACGTCGTCCTGGGATTCCGGGGGAATGCCGTCTATCCGGCGGACTGTGGCGTCGTGTTCGGCGCAGCCGTTGCTCCGGTGTTTGACGCGAACCGCGAGATCGTCGATGTCGGCGCCGGACCGGGGATCCAGCGTCGCGTGGCTGCCGCCGCAGACTTGTACAAAGACGGAAAAGTACGAAGATTCATATTTTCGGGCGGCAGCGGCGAGGGCATGCCGGATAGCGAGGCTGAAGTAATGCGCCGCACCGCCATCGCACAGGGGATTGCCGCCTCGGACATCCGTATCGAGACCGGATCCCATTCCACCTACGAGAACCTGGTGAACGTTCGTCCGTTACTGTCGGACTGCGCGTCGGTGGTGGGCATCAGCGACCGGTACCACCTCGCCAGGATCGGTTTGATTGCCTCAAGGCTCCAGATACCCCTGACGACCGCTCCCGCCTCTCCTGCGCCGAATCGCTATTTTGAGCTACAAAGCGTGGTCAGGGAGGTCTTTGGCATAATCCAGTTGCTTCTGCTTCAACCTTAACATAAACTGCATTATGTTAACTAGGACATCCTGTGGAAAACCCCTCCCCGCTTGCCAAGGCCGCTGATCGTTTCCTCACCTTCCTCAAGGCTGAGGAAAATAAATCCCCGCTTACGATCAGCACGTATCGCCAGTCGCTGGACCTTCTTATCAAATTGTGTGAAATCAACGATCCCCGGCTCTTTGATAAGTCGACTGTACGCATCTACAAGTCCGCCCTGCACTCCTTCAGAGCAAGAAATGGCAGGGAACTGGCTGTGCGAACCAAAAATCATCATCTGACGATTTTGCGCGCCTTCCTGCGGTATCTGGTCCGGGAGGAGGAAATGGACGTCTACGCCCCGGATAACGTCACGCGCTTCAAAGAGGAGCAAAGGAAGGTAAAAGTGCTGTTTACCGAAGAATTAGAGCGTTTGCTGGCAGCTCCGAACCTCGATACCAAGGAAGGGAAGCGCGATAACGCGATGCTGCGGCTGTTCTTTTCCACCGGCCTGCGTCTCGCGGAGCTGCGCAGCCTGAACCGCAAGGACCTCAATTTTCGCACTCGCGAGATCTCCATCCGCGGAAAGCGGGGGAAAGTCCGTATCGTCTTCATTTCCGACGACGCCGCCAAGGCCCTGGAGGACTATCTGACCGCGCGTCTGGATCATCTCTCCCCTCTCTTTATCCGCGCGCACGACAAAGCGACGAACGCCATGCCGCCGGGAGAGGAATTCCGCTTGTCGCGCATTTCCATCTACAACGCCGTCAAAAAATACGCGCGGCAGGCAGGGATCGTCTCGGACCCGTCGCCGCACACGCTTCG
>CAZFBZ010000025.1:2400-18060 GCA_964517345.1 uncultured Candidatus Peribacteria bacterium
TGGAGGTGACCATGAAGAAGATCGTTTGATGCCCTAGCGGGCTTCGGACTCCGGTGGTGACGTGACGTTTCGTCACCATCGGTTTTTTTTGTAAGAATCGCCTTTTCGAAGCGTTATACAGATATGGACGATCGCCTGTCCCATGAGGCGCTGACTGCCCTCGCCGTCGCGTTCCTGGCAGTTGCCACAGCGGCGACCTTGGCATTGCTCTTCTTCTCTGCTCCGGGTCATACGGGCCTGGAGGGACTGCCCAAGAGTTCGTCGTCCGGACAGAGTTGAGGCCGCCAGATGCGCGTCATCGCCTCTCTGTCGAAAAACAGTGGAGCGGATGAGTTGTTTGGATGTATGGTGCGGTCCTTTTTATCGTTCCCCTCTGTGATGTCGCTCGACAGCCCCGTCACCCCCGCTGAACCGCCGGATTTCTGGGAGACCTTCGGACAGGTCCCGCTGGATGGCTACAAGAGCTCTGCGCGGACCTCGATGGTCAACGGCAATGCGACGCTCACGGCGACGTGGGAGAAGAAAGCCGAGAACCCCGCTCCGTGGTATCACGCGGCCTATCGCCTGCTCTATCGCCGGCTCCTCGCGTCGGATTACGCAATGCAAGCGGGTATCGGCGGGTTCGCTGCGGTACAACATCTGGAGGATCCAGAGGTGGATTTTACGCAGATGAAGCAGCACGGATCGGTGCACAAAGCGGCGGCGTTCTGGACCGCGGATATCAACAGTCGCAGGAAAGGAAACAAAGAACGCCTGTTGTTGGAGGCCGGGTTGGACAGGTATCTGGCCGGTGTGACGGCCAAAATCCGTCTTGAAGTGAACCGACTGATGATCCGTGAGCGCATTTTGGCCGGAGCCGAGGCGTTCCATGAGAAGACCGGTCTGAACATGAGCACGCTGCGGGCACGCGTGGACCAGGACCGCATCACGTCTTTTGATGAACTGCTCGCACACCTGTCGGCTCTTGGAAGCATCAAGAAGCGGAGGATTCCGACGTTGTGGACCGAGGCGGGTGTGGTGCAGGCGCGGGAAGCCTTCACCGCCGACGTCATCGCGCAGGGTGCCCGTCCGGAACAGGCCGTTTTCCGCGCCATGGTCGAGTTCGCCGGCATTCCCTATACGACCGAAGGTCTGCACCGGCGGCTGGGCCTGAAGCGGAGTGTCGCCGAGTGTCTGGTGAACAATCGTCCCGTCGCGCTTGCGGAACTGGAAAAAGCCATGGGAAGGCTTGCCGTGAAAGTCGGCGCGGAGCCGATTGCCTCGCTGAGGGCCTCGTGGCCCCAGGAAACCGTCAATGCGCCGACCAGTCCCCGTTTCGCCGTCGCTGTTCGCGACCGCATGAAAGGTCAGGGCGTGACGCCCGAACATCTCACGGATGCCTTCCAGGTACAACTCGGCGACGGCCAGGTGCCGTCCGATGTCGTGCGCAACGCACTCGAACGCGGGCCAGCCCGGGTGATGCCGCCCGCTGTACTCGTGCATCTGACGGCGACGGGTGTTGAGGACGCCGGTGAACAAACGCGCGCGACCAACGCGGAACTCGTCGAGCGCTGGACACCGCATCTGCGGGAGGGCTCCTCCCCTCCCCTGCGCGCCGCCCTGCAGTTGTATGGCGTGACGCTCGAGGAAGCCGATTCCGGAGATCAATTGGAGAATTTGCGCTCTCTGATGAACGGAAGCGAGAGCACGCTTCCTGAAGCCGAGGCGCTGGATATCATCCGGCGCGCGGGCCTGAACCTGCGGGTGTTGCCGGTGCTGCGGCGTTGGGTGGAGGCGCGGGAGCCGCGTTCGATGGCCGACGTTCTGCGTCTTCTTGCGGAGGTGACGCCCAGGAACATCGCGGGCCTCGCGGCGATCGGCGATACGAGTGCCGACACGCTCTATGGCGTCACGAGGGGTGAAACCGCCGTGCCCTATGCGGTGTTCGCGCGCGTGCTGAACGCCTCGGACGTGCATGTCCCGGCCGCGTCTGCGATCGACTGCCATCTGCGCTACGCGGAGACGCTGAAGCAGTACAAAGCGCTCGGTGCCGCGATCTACGCGATTATCGCACGCACGCATCGCTATCCCCGCGCATTCCGGCGCGACCGCAATGCCGCCATACCTCCGCGCACGTTCCGGCACCGGCTGGAGACCGCGCGCGACACGGGCGAGATGCCCGAAGCCGATCTGCAGTTGTTCCTGACGGCCGCGGGCATCTCGCTGACGTCCCCGTGCGCGGCGTTCCTGACGATGCTGCGGACCGGCGCATCCATCGATGATGTGCTGCCGGCGTGGTATGCCCATATGCAGCAAGAGAAGCGTGACGATCTGCTGCAGGATCTGGAAGAACTCATGCTGTTCTTCGAAAAACGAAACACCCAGCCCGAGCAACGCAGATACGCGGGCGTTGGCACGGCGGAGGATGAAACAAGCAGGCTGCTGAAGCGCAAAGTGCTGCTGGATGACTGGCGGCGCGGCAAGCTGGAAGAAGACACGGTCAGCCGCGGCGGCGATGTCATGGCTCTTGCGGGGCTGATGGAACTGCCCGGTCTGACGGAGGCGCATTTCGGCAGGCTGAAGCCACTGGTGCAGGCACACACCCAGTCGAGCCGCGTTGCAACACGGCCTCCGGTGTCCAATGGCGGCGGTGTGTCGGCCTCCCGCCCGCCCGTCATGCGGCCGCGGCTGGCCGACGTCCCGTCCGAAGGCCGTTCGCTGCCGTCCGAGAGCACCGTGACCAATTGGATCCGCACCGATCACATATCGTTCTTCACGCTCTTCAACAATTATCGCGGTCCCGTGATGCTTGCGGTGCGTGATGCGTGGGTGCGTAACCGCAATGCCTCGGATGATGACCTGTGCGCGGCTGCGATCGCCAAACTGCGCCAGCTGGAGAGCCGCGCCATCGACCGGGAAGCGAGCGACGAGGCGGATGACCAGGAACAGGCCGGATAGGCGTTGTCGTAAGAATCCCCCGCCGGCCGCGTCATCACAGAGGTCATACATCTTTCCCCCTCTCGTTATGGCCGATACGCATATTCACACGAGCGGCTCGACGGATTCTGCGGACTCCGGCATGGCCATGCTCGCCTTCGCCTTCATCGCCATCCTCGCGGTCGCCGCATTCGCGTTCTTCGCCTTCAGCGGCGCGTTCGCGACGCCATCCCCGGCGGACACCGGCACTGAGATCAACGTGACGGTCCCGGGTACCAACCAGGGCACCACGACGCCTCCGGACACCTACTAATCCCCTTCTTATTCAAGAGAAAAGAAGCTGGCTCGACGGGGCCGGCTTTTTTTAGATCAGCCGCAAAAACTTCCTCTTTCCCACTTTCAGAATCCCCTTCTGCGCGACGGCGTCGATATGCGTGAGCGCGACGTCATCCAGCTTCACGCCGCCCTGTTCGATCAGGCGGCGCGCCTCGCTCTTGGACGTCACGAGTTTTTCGGCGACGAGCAGGTCGATGACCTTCAGGTCTTTCTTCAGTTTCACCTCCGGCATCTCATCCGGCACGCCGTGATCCTTGTGGACTTTCTGGAACTGCTCTTCGGCGTGCTTGGCGGCGTCCATCCCGTGGTAGAGCGAGACGACCTCGCGGGCGAGGCGCATCTTCCAGTCCTTCGGGTTTTCCCCTTTCCGCAGCGCTTTTTCGGCCTCCTTCACGTCCGTCATCGGCATCTCCGACACGCACTCCATGTACGTCAGGATCAGTTCGTCTTTGATGCGCAGGAGCTTGCCGTACATCTCCTCGGCGCTGTCCTCGATCCAGATGCAGTTGTCGTAGGTCTTGCTCATCTTGCGTCCGTCCGTGCCCTCGATCAGCCGCGTCGTCAGCACGAACTTGTCGCGCTTTCCGAACGCCTGCTGGAGTGTGCGGCCCGCGAGCATATTGAACAATTGATCGTTGCCGCCGAGCTCGCAATCGACATCCAAAATCACGGAGTCGTAACCGACCATCAGCGGGTAGAAGAACTCGTGAAGGCCGATCGGACTCCCCTCCCCTATCCGCTTCTCGAACATGTCGCGCTCCAGCATCTGCTGCACGGTGAAATTCCCGGCGAGCTTGATGATGTCGTCGAACTTCAGTTTTTCCAGCCACTCGTGGTTCTCGCGCAGTTCGACTTTGGAAAAATCCAAAATCTTTCCGGCCTGCTTTTTGTACGTCTCGAAGTTCTCCATCACCTGCTCGCGCGTCAGCGGCTCGCGCTGCTTGTCGCGCCCGGACGGATCACCGATCATCGCCGTGAAACTGCCGATCAGAAAAATTACGTGGTGTCCCGCATCCTGGAACGCTTTCAGCTTGCGCAGCGGCACGGAGTGTCCCAGATGCAGCTTGGCGCCCGTCGGATCGATGCCCAGATACAGGCGCATCGGCTTGCCGGATGCCAGTTTCGCCTCCGCGAGCTTGCGGGGCGTGACGTCGGAGACGGCGCGGGTCAGCAGTTCGGTCTGGTCCATGGGCCACAGTGTACCCAAATAAAGTGTGGGCGGTAATCTCGGTGAGAGACTACCGCCCTATCCGTCAACGGCAGGAACCTGCCGGTTGGTTGGGAACCATCAGCTTTGGACTGATGGATGCGAACAGTAAGCCCCTGTAGCAC
Source organism: uncultured Candidatus Peribacteria bacterium (assembly GCA_964517345.1). GTDB lineage: Bacteria > Patescibacteriota > Gracilibacteria > Peribacterales > Peribacteraceae > DAISLF01. Next base: position 6,985 of record CAZFBZ010000025.1, read on the forward strand.
CCCCTACAAGCGACAAGTCCGGTATTTTGTGCTTTTGGCTTGGGACAGATCAAAAGATGCGGAGATTCCCTACAGAAAGGAGTCGGGAATCCCCGCGGTGCTGCAGGATGTGAGCAGCGCCCTTCCTGAGCGTCAGGCACCTCTCTTATGCGTGACGCAGAGAAAGGGCTTGGGCAATGGAAGGACAGGGATCCTCGCAGACGTCTTTTTTCCTGTCAATCGTGCGGTTCCGGCTATCCCCCGGGGCATTTGCCCTGCACAATAGGCGCATGAGTCCCTGGGTCGCCGATGCCGCCGTCCGCCTTGATGCCTTTTTGGCAGCCGAGGGCCGGATGCTGAGCCGCGTGAAGGCGCAGAAATCCATCGATGCCAAGTTGGTGATGGTGAACGGCAAGATCTGCACGAAGGCCTCACACAAGCTGACGATTGGCGACACGGTGGAAGTCACCGGCGAACTGCCCGCGAGCGGCGAGGAGATCGTGTCCGTCGATCTGCATCTACCGATTCTGCACGAAGACGCCGCGTGCTGGGTGATCGACAAGCCGGCGGGCATTGCGGTGCATCCCGGTACCGGCATGGAGCTCGGCGAGCAGACGATCCTGCACGGCATCAAGTTTCTCTATGAGCGCGAAGGCATCCCCTTCTCCGCCGATGCCGCGCTCGTCCACCGCCTCGACCGCGAGACGACCGGCTGTCTGCTCGTCGCCAAGAACGCAGCCGCGCATCAGGCGCTGCAGAAACAGTTCGAGACGCGTACCGTCCGCAAGCTCTATCTTGCGCTCGTTTCGGGCGTGCCGCAGTACGAAACCGCCGCGATCGACTCGCCCATCGGCCGCAGCGCCGCCGACCGCACCAAGATGTCCGTGCGCGGCGTGAGCGGCGTGCGCGAGGCAAAAACGACGTACCGCGTGCTCGAGTCCTCCGACCACGTCTCGCTCGTGGAGTGCGATCTGCACACCGGCCGCACGCATCAGGTCCGCGTGCACCTGCAGTCCATCGGGCATCCGGTCCTCGGCGACCCGTCCTACACCAACAACCAGAGCGTCAAACTCACGGAGACCTACGGCGTGCCGGGACTGTGCCTGCACGCATGGCGCGTCGGCTTCGCCTCCCCCGCGGACGGCAAGACGCGCGAGATCGAGTCGCCGCTCCCGGCTCCGTTTGAGAAGTCGTTGAAGAAGACGGGCATTGGGTGGCGTCCATGACAGGAAAAGTGCGTGATTGCTGCTTGTGACAGTCGAGTCCGGGGGTAACATCGAAAGATCATCCCCCTCTTCCGCATGCCGTATCCCGCAAAGCCCGCCACGACAGACCTGCCGCTCGTCGACGTCATCCGGCAACGCTGGAGCCCGCGCGCCATCGGTCATCAGCCGATTGAGGAACAGAAGATCGCCGCGCTCTTCGAGGCTGCCCGCTGGGCTCCAAGCTGCTACAACGAACAGCCGTGGCGCTATATCTATGCCTCGCACGACGACCAGGATGGCCGTCGTAAGCTGGAGTCGCTGCTCGTCGAGGGCAACGCCTGGGCGAAGAACGCCTACATCCTGATGATCAGTTTCACGAAGAAAACCTTCACGCGGAACGGCAAGGACAACGTCCATGCGATGCACGACCTTGGCTGCGCGTCAGGCTTCATCACGTTGCAGGCAACCGCGCTCGGTCTCGCCACGCATCAGATGGCGGGCTTCGACCGCGAGCGCGCGAACCAGGCGCTCGGCGTCCCGGCGGATTTCCTGCCCGGGTCGATGATGGCCATCGGCTATCCCGCTCCGCCGGACAATCTCAGCGAGGATCAGCGCAAGTCCGAAGCCGCGCCGCGCACGCGCAAGGACCGCGGAGAAATCGCCTTCCAGAGCCACTGGAACGAGGGCGGACTCGCCAAGTGACGCGTCACTTCACCGCCGCCGCGTAGTAGCCCGAGCACAGGATATTCGTCTCGGTCGCTCCGTGGTGGATGTCCGCGTGTTCGCGCGTCAGCACGCCGCGGAATAGCATCGTGACGCGCGCGAGCAGGAACCAGAAGAATTTGAAGGGGCGCAGGCCGAGCGTGTCGCACTGGAACCCGATGCGCTGATACAGCACCGCGAGCGTCTCGACCGTGTTCGCCTCGTCCTGGAAATCCGTGATCGTGAACTCGCGCAGCAAATGTCGCAGCCCGTACTTGGTGTACCGGAAAAAATCCGTCGGCGATTCGTGCAGCGGATAGACGAAGCGTGTCGTGAGCAGCAGCGTGCCGCCAGGCTTGAGCACGCGGCGGAATTCGGCGATGGCTTTGTCGGGAGTATGCAGATGCTCCAGCACTTCGGTCGCCAGAACGACATCGAACGACGCGTCCGCGATCATCGAGAGATCATGTGCGTCCCCGACGATATCGGGGGGGGTCAGGCCGGGACGGGGCCGGGCGTCCAGTGTCTTTGCGTTCGGGAAAAACTTCGCGTAGGGGCGGTTGCCGCTGCCCACATCAAGGGTCAGCTTGTCGCTCGCATGGCGCTTCAAAAACGCTTCCAGCCGGGGGCGCGTGATCTTGCGGGTCAGGCCGATGCTGTCGAGAAAACCCATGGCGTCAGCGCCTCGCGGGCTCGTAGGTCACCGTGTAGTCCAGGCGGTCGAGGATCTCGCCCTTCGCGTTGCGCGCGATGATCACGTAGAGGTTCGTGCCGCGCTTGAGGTTGCCGTATTCGGGAACAGCGATGTAGTTCCAGAACGTCTTGCCAGGCTTGTAGAGCTTCAGCTGGTAATCGTTGATCCACATGCTGTCTGTGCCCGCGGACGTGTGGCCTTCCAGCAGGAAGCCGGTGCCGGTTTCGGTGTGCTGCGTGCCTGCCGTTGGTGCGGTGACGGTCAGAATGCCCGGCGTGATCGGATCGTTCTTGGGGAGCGTGGCGGGATTCACGGACGATGCCGCGGCTGCGGACGTCGCGGCAGCGGAGCTCGGCGTCGTCACCGCTCCGCCCTCCCCTTCTCCGATGACGATCGTGATGCGCGCGGCGGGCGACTTGTTACCGGCGGCGTCGAGCGCGACGACGTCATAGGTGTTCGTGCCGTTCTTCATGTTGCCGAGCGCGATGCTGCCGAGATAACTCCACGTGCCCTTGCCGGGCGTGAAGAGCTGCAGCTTGTAGTCGTTGACCATGATGCCCTGCGCCTCCTTGGAGGCCGTGCCCTTGAGCAGCAGTTCCTTCGCGTCGGTCTTGTACGTGCCGCCCGTCGCGACGGGATCGGTGATGACCGGGGCGGGCAGCGCGGCCGGCGGCGTGGCCACGGCGGCCTCGCGGCGGATGGTGCGGCGGATCTCCTGCAGGACGGTGTCGTTCGCATCTAGCGCTTCAACGCTCAGCTCCACGTCGCCCTCGCCTACGGGTGGGTTCACCTCCTGCGAGAACTGACGGGTATCGGCATCGAACAGCGCCGGGCGGCCGTTGACCGTGACGCTGGCGACACTCGGACCGACTGAGCCCTTCACTGTGAATGTCGGGTCTTTCAGGATGAATCCCGCGGCGGGCGCCGTGAGCGTGATCATCGATTCGGTGCCGGAGGACAGGCTGGAACCGCTGCCCGTGCTGCCCGGCGCGCGCGCGATGGCGCGGCTGTCGAGCACGAACTTTGTCGCGGCCGCCGGGGGCAGCGGCGTGCGGAATGCGTAGGGATCCTCGCCGATCACGTCATCCGGAGGCATCGTCCACTGCTGGCCTTCGCCGATGGTGAAGTCCGACTGGCCCTTGGCGCTCACGACCACGCCCGCGCCGTCAGCCGAGAAGACGCTGAGTGACTTCGCCGAAAGCAGGGCCTCGGTGCCGGGCGGCAGCGCGTAGCGGAGCGTCGGCGTCGTGACGCGGCGGACGATCGCGCCGGTGAATCCGTCCTTGTCCGGGACGGAAATCCAGACGGTGCCGGCCTTCAGATCCAGACTGAGCCGCGATTCCTTGCGGCCGCGGGCGCTCTCCACCACCTCTACCTGCGTGCTGCCGTCGTTGCGCGTCCATGAGCCGTCGAAGAACTTCAGCGACGCGTGGGCGTTGGGGCCGGTGTCGAGCATGTCGCCCGGGAAGACGAGCATGCCGTTCTGCGCGGGCTGAAGATCCTCACCCTGCAGCGATACGCTGATGAGTCCTTTGTCTTCCGAGAGGAGTGTCGCCGAGGCGCGTTCCAGCGGATTGCCGACGCCAAAGAAGCCCAAAATTCGCGATCCGATCCACCAGACGACGGCAAGCAGGACGAGCAGCGCAACGCCGGATTTGATCCAGCGGGGCACGCCGGACTCCCGTGCCAACGGGTAGGCACCGCGCCGATAGCGATGACGGAAGGACATGGTGCGGAGACGCTCATCCGCATGCTACGACGCCCGCCACCGAAAAACAACGTTCCGGCACCCCCGGACGAACTGTTTTTTTCGCCAACCCGGGCCGATCCCTTACGACGTCACACGCGCCACCTCCTCGCGGCTCGTGCGCTTCTCGGCGATGAATTCCTCGCCCCAGTCTTTCATGGTCTTGAATCCTTCCTTGCGGGCCTGCGCCTCGATGGCGGGTGCCTGCTCGAACGACAGGATCTGCTGCGAGATCGAGGGTGTCACCATCAGCAGTTCCGGCAGGGCGATCTGACCGTCGTAGCTCTCGTGGGCGCCCGGGTCGCAGGTGCCCGATTCGCGGCAGGCAGGCGTGAGAGTGCGGACAAGGCGCTGGGCGAGCACGGCGCGGAGAGCCGGGGCGAACGTGTACGGACTGACGCCCATAGAGAGGAAGCGCGGGATCGCCTCGATGGCGGAGTTCGTGTGGAGTGTGGAGAGCACAAGGTGTCCGGTGAGCGCGGCGTTCACGGCGGTCTGGGCGGTCTCCAGATCGCGGATCTCACCCACCAGGATCACGTCCGGGTCGTGGCGGAGAATGCTGCGGAGTCCGCTGGCGAAGGTGAAGTCATGATCGGTATCGATCTCGCTCTGGATGATGCCCGGCAGCTCGTATTCCACCGGATCCTCGAGTGTGATGATGTTGCGCTCCTTGCCGATGATCGTGCTGAGGAGCGCGTAGAGCGTGGTTGTCTTGCCCGAGCCGGTCGGACCCGTGACGAGGACGAGGCCGTTGGGCAGCTCGACAAGCTGCGCGAGCGTGGCACGGATGTCCGCGGGGAAACCGAGCTTCTCCAATGGAAGGATGCCGCGCTCAGGATCGAGAAGACGGAGGGTGAGTGCCTCGCCGAAGCGGGAGGGCAGCGTGGCGACGCGGATGTTGACGCTGCGGGTGACGCCCTTCGCTGTTGCCGAGAACGTATACTGGCCGTCCTGCGGGATGTTGGTCAGGTTCAGCTTGAGCTTGGATTCGAACTTCACGCGGCGCAGGAAATCGGTGTAGACCGCATGCGTGATCGACGCCAGCGGGCGCAGCACGCCGTGAATGCGCCACTCCAAACGCACGTCTTTTTTCTGCGGGGAGACGTGAATGTCCGAGGCGCCCTCTTCCACACAGTAGGCCTGCAGGGTTTTCAGCAGCGTCTCGCCGTCCAGGGTCGTGAATTGCGGTGTGTCCATTTCCAAGAATTATACCATATTTTTGCCTTATGCGGTACTCCTGATTTCGGCTCCGGGCTGTTGAATACGTGAAGGGCGACGATCCGTTTGCGCTGCCACCCCGCGACGTCTTCAATGGCGGGGGCGTATCCCCGTTTCCCCGTCCCTTCCGCCCGGTTTTCCGCGCATGGCCTACCACCTCCGCAACGCCTCCGAAACGCACAAGCGACGTCTGCTCCACCAGCGGATGACGATCGTGAATGCCTTTCTGGTGATCGTGGTGCTGATCATCGCGTCGCGCCTTATCGAGCTGCAGCTGGTACGCGGGGCCGACTATCGCGAGGCCGCGCAGTCGCAGCACTTCGGTGGCGTCGTGCTGCCCGCCAAGCGCGGCGAGATCCTCGGGACCAACAGCAAGACCGGCGAGACGAATATCTTGGCCACCAACACGACGCTCGACCTCGTCTACGTCGACCCGCTCATCACCGACGATCCGACCCTCGTTGCTAACACGCTCGCTGACATCGTCCTCACGCAACGCTTCCACGATCTCTGTTCGGCCGGCTCGCCGCACTGTCCGCGTGAACTCATCCCCTACTATGCCGCGGCCTACGATCCCATCCAGCAGGCAAAAATCCGGCAGTCCTCCACATTGCTGGAGCCGCTGCCCGTCGGCGCGCTGCCGCCCGCGCTCCTGAAGCTCCCGAATCTTGTGCAGGCGCGGGACTTGTTCGCCCGCAACATTGAGGAGCGCGTGTCCAAGAAACAGGTGACGTTTGCGCCGCTCAAGTACGGTGCCACCAAACTCGAGATGCGTGCCGTGCGCGAGCTCGACATCCCGGGTGTCACCGTTGATACTGACCAGAGTCTCATTTACGCGAATCCGGAGGAGATCAACCAGTCGCTCATCGAGTCGTTTGCCCGCAAGCTCGCCACCGCGCTCGAGCTGGATCCCAAGATCATCCGTCCCCTGCTCCGCACGCGTCCGCTGCGCTACGTGCCGGTCATGCGCCGTCTGCCGCTGGATTTGTCGCGCAAGATCGCGGAAGCCAAGGCGATTTCCGCGGCGCAGGCTCTCGAAGCGCGCAAGCAGGCGACCGGCCGTGGTGGCGCCGAGATTCAGTATCCGCTGCAGGGCATCGCGCTCATCCCCGAGCACTGGCGGTTCTATCCGGACACGACCATCGCCTCGCACGTCGTCGGGTTCCTCAACATCAACCAGGAGGCGCAATACGGCGTCGAGCGCACCTATAACGTGCAACTCCGCGGACAGGAAGGTCTCATCAGCACCGTCAGCGATCCCCATGGCGGCCAAATCCTCCGTCCCGAGCAGACCATCGTGGATCCCAAGGACGGCGACACGGTCGTACTTACCCTCGACCGTTCCGTGCAGAAGGAGCTGGAAACGCTGATGGATGCGGCGATCAAGCGGTACCGCGCGGACAGCGGCCAGGCAATCGTCATGGACCCGTTCACGGGCCGGATTATCGCGATGGTCAACGCGCCGCTGTTCGACAGCAACAACTACGCCGTCGTGTACGAGAAGGAGCCGATCACGCTCGACGAGCCCAATCGCAAGAAGCTCGTCGTGGAAATCTTCCATCCCGAGACGCACGTCCGCCTCGTGCGCGCATACCTGAACGACGTCTTCACCGCGTCCGGCCGCACGCTGCTTCCCGAAAAGCCCCGCACGGCGCTGTCGGAACTGGAGAAACTCTATGACCTGCGCGACCTCGCCCGCTATTACGTGTACATCAGCAACACCATCCGTCACGAGGTCTTTCCGACCGACGACGTGAACATCTGGCTGAAGTACAAGAACAACATCGGTCTCGGCGCGTACCTCAACCGCACGATCCAGGAAATCTACGAGCCGGGCTCCGTTATGAAACCGATCACCATGGCAATCGCGCTGGATCAGGGTGAGCTGACCCCGGGCGACACCTATGACGACTTCGGTCCCGTGGAAGTCGACGAATACACGATCAACAACAACGATCAGAAGCACTACGGCAAAGTGACGATGACCAACTGTCTGGAGTTTTCCATCAACACCTGCATGACGAGTATCGGCTTCAAGCTCGGATCCAAGCTGTTTGAAGGCACCCTGGAGCGTTTTGGCTTCGGCCGCATCACGGGCATCGAGCTGGACGACGAGCTGCCCGGCGAAGTGCGTCCGTGGCGCGAGTGGTCCCGGTCCCTGCTCGCGACCACGTCCTTTGGTCAGGGTCTGTCCGTGACGCCGCTGCAGATGATCACCGCGTGGTCGGCGCTGGCGAACGGCGGCAAGCTGATGAAGCCCACGATCGTCGACCGCGTGATCCGCGCTGACGGCACCGTGGAGAAGACCGAGCCCCGCATGATGGACCAGGTCATTACGCCCCAGGCGTCCGACACGATCACCGCGATGCTTGCCAGCTCCACGGCCAAGGGCTTCGCCATCGCCGGCAAGGTGAAGGGCTACCGCATTGCGGGCAAAACAGGCACCTCGCAGATCGCCGGTCCGGGAGGCAAGTACGAGACGGGCACGGGTTCCACCGTCGCGACGTTCGCCGGCTACGCGCCCATCGACCGTCCCCGTTTCGTCGTCCTTGTCAAAATCGACCGTCCGAAGAATTCCATCCACGGCGCCACGGCAGCCGCTCCGGTCTTCAAGGACATCGCGGCGTACCTCTTCCGCTACTACGGCATTCCGCCGGATGAGAAGTGAGAAGACGTCGAAGGGTCATTCGTCCTCTTCTTCGTCGCTGACTTCTTCCCCGCGCATCTTCCGCATCGCGCGCAACTGGATCTGCCGCACGCGCTCCTTGCTGATTCCGAGGAGCTGGCCGACACGCTTGAGCGTATGTATCTCATTGTTTTCGAGGCCGTTGCGCAGCACGATGATGCGTCGTTCGCGCGGCTTGAGGAGGCCGAGCAGCGCTTCCAGCTGCCCCGGGTCGTTCTCCTCGTTGCGCTCAGCGATGAGCGACGGATCGCTTTCCTCGGGAGTGTCCTTCAGCAGCTCTTCCAGGCTCATTCCCTCACCGTCGCCGCCGCCGTCCCGGACGGAGGTGTAGACCTTCAACGCCTTTTTCACGATCAACTGCTGCTTCCGGGGGATGTTCAGTTCCTTGGCTGTTTCCTCGAACGTGGGATCGCGCCCGAGCTCCTCTTTCAGCTTCGCCTGTTGCCGGCGCCATTTGGAGAGGATCTCGATCATGTACGCGGGGATGCGGACGGTGCGTGCCTGGTTGACGAGCGCCCGCTGTATCGACTGGCGGATCCAGTACGTCAGGTAGGTGCTTGCGCGTCCGTGTCCCGCCTCGAATCCCTCCACTCCCCGCATGAGACCCATGTTGCCCTCCTCGATCAGATCCTGCAGCCCGAGCCCGCGGCCCACGAAGCCGCGCGCGATGTTCACCACGAGCCGTAAGTTCGTGCGGATCATCCGGTCGCGCGCCTCGGCATCGCCCTCAGCGATGCGCGCGGCGAGTTCCTGCTCCTCACTGGGGCCGAGCAGCTCTGCTTCGTTGATCTCCCGCAGATAGATCTCCAGCGGAGACTGCACGGTGCCGTTCCTTGCGTTCGCCATGGGAGTTCGGGGGAAGCCGCGGGATGCTAGCGGAGGATGTCGACAGAGCAAGGAAATGTGGATTCCGACAGAGAAAACATCCGGTATGTTGGCTTCTGTCAGACAAAATCGCTCGGATGAGAAGTAAGCAGGAGGATGTCCTCCTTCGACTACGCTCAGGATGACATCCTTTTTGTCATGATGAGCGTAGTCGAACCACGACAAAAAGCAGTCCGCAAAAGTCACATCACTTCACCGTCACGCTCTTCGCCAGGTTCCTCGGCATGTCCGGGTTCTTGCCGCGCTTCACCGCGAGGAAGTACGCGAGCACCTGGATCGGGATGATGTTCACGATCGCCTGCGCCGCGCCGGCGTCCGGCACCTTGATCCACTCGTCGAAGACGTCTTTATTCGCCGGTCCCACGCCGATGATCAGCGCCCCGCGGGCGCTCAGTTCCATCGAGTTGCTCAGGATGTCGCCCAGTACCTCGTCGTTGCCGGTGAGCGCGATGCACGGTGTCCCCTCTTCGATCAGCGCGATGGGTCCGTGCTTCAGTTCACCGCCCGCGAATCCTTCCGCGTGCACGTAGCTCACCTCCTGGATCTTGATCGCGCTCTCCAGCGCCATCGGGTAGTTCCAGCTCTTGCCGATGATGTAGAGGTCCTCGTCATCTTTGATCTTCTCCGCCAGCTTCTCCAGGCGCTCCACGTAGCGCGGGTTCAACATGTCGTTGATGGCGGCGCAGGTCTCCAGCAGCAGCGTCTTGCCCTCCTGCAGTCTCTCGGCGAGCGCGTAGGCGATCAGCAGCAGCACCGCGAGCTGGCCCGTCAGCGCCTTGGTCGAGGCGACGGCGCGTTCGGGTCCGGCGTTGATCAGCAGGCTGTAGTCGGCCTCGCGGTCGATGGTCGAGCCTTCGACGTTCACGATCGCCAGCACCTTCGCGCCCTTCGATTTGGCGACGTGCATCGCTTCCAGAACGTCGGCCGTCTCGCCGCTCTGGCTGACGACGATGACGAGGCTCTCGGGCTGCAGGAAATGATGGAACAGCTTGAACTCGCTCGCGGGCGAGAAGTTCACGTGCTTGCGCGCGACGACCGAGAAAAAGTACTCGGCGGCCATACAGGCTTTCGCGGCCGTGCCGCAGCCCACCAGGAACGTGCCTTTGGCGGCGTGGATCGCAGCGGCGAGCGTGCGGATCTCGTCTTCCTGCTGGTTCACGGCGCGGGCGACGCTGTCTTTCTGATCCATGATTTCCTTGAGCATGTAGTGCTCGAAGTCGCCTTTCTGCGCCTGCTCGATCGACCACGTGATCTCGATCTCGCGCTTGGGGCGCTCCTCGCCCGTCTGGATATCCGAGAAGATGATGCTGTGTCCGTCCGTCACGACCATTTCGCCGTCATCCAGGTACTGCACGGTGCGCGTGTGCTTCAGGAACGCCGGGATGTCCGAGGCGATGAAGTATCCGTCGCGCACACCGTCCTCGCGCTTGGACACGCCGATGATGAGCGGCGATCCGGTGCGGGCGGCCACGAGCGTGTTGCTCTCGGTGTGCAGGGCCAGGATCGCGTAGCGTCCCTCGAAATGCGCGCAGGCGCGGCGCACCGCGGCGGCGAAGTCCCCGCACTCCTTGAACTCCTCCTCTATGAGGTGCGGGATCACCTCGGTGTCGGTTTCCGATTGAAACACGTGGCCCTTGGTCTTCAGTTCGCGGCGCAGTTCCAGGTAGTTCTCGACGATGCCGTTGTGGACGACGGCGATGGATTTGTCCTGGCAGAGGTGCGGGTGGGCGTTGCGCTGCGTCACGCCGCCATGTGTCGCCCAGCGGGTGTGCGCGACGGCCAGGGAGCAGTTCTGTTCAAACTCCGCGCTATCCACGGTTCCGATGGGCCCGATGTCCTTGCGCACGACCAGTTCCGCACCGATTTTGCTGGCGACCCCCCACGAGTCATAGCCCCGGTATTCCAGGTTTTTGAGCCCGTCCACGGCGATTTTGCCGGCATCTTTCCGGCTGCCGACGTA
>CAZFBZ010000025.1:18160-19684 GCA_964517345.1 uncultured Candidatus Peribacteria bacterium
CTATGCTGTGGGCGTGAGATTTCTCGCGATCGATCTCGGACTGCGCAAGACCGGACTCGCCTGGCTCGATGAGTCGGTTGGCGTTGCGTTGCCGCTCGACACCTTCCGCCACAAGAGCGGCGATGAAATTCTCGCACACGTGCTCGCACTGATCGCGGAGAGGAAGATCGACCAGGTGGTGCTCGGGCTTCCGCTCCTTCCCTCGGGAGATGAAGGATCACAGACGGAGATCGTCAAAAAATTCGCCGATCGTCTGCGCCAGTCGGGGGTCAATGTGCGTTTACAGGATGAGCGGTACTCCACCCCGAGAGCCCATTCCACCCGGCGGACGGGGGCAGGCCCCCATTCAAGCAATTTTGATGACGACGCAGCCGCCGCGCTCGCTCTTTTGGCGTCTCTGTCCTGAATGATTTTTGGCTTCTAGAAGTCCTGAAAACGATCCTATAAGCCTGTTTACTTGCATTCAAAGAATCTTCTTATCGAGATGTTGACAAAGTTAATAATAGTATTAGTGTACTACTCATTCGGTCCTTCAAGTACAACGCCTCTTCCAATGCTACAGGAAGCAATATCTGACCGGTGTCGTCCACACCAGTCACTCGAATAACTTTTGCAACTGTCAATTGTCTGGTAGAACGAGGGTTGTTCTTTTTTTCCCCCGTCACGCATGTCCACTTCCACCGCCACTACTTCGACTTCTTCGCAGACGCAGCCTGCTTCACCGCAGCTGACGCTCAATCTGCAGGAGCTCCTGAACAACCTGTTCATGGTGCTGACAGAGAAGGAGGTGACGGTGATCAAGAAACGCTTCGCCCTTTTTGGCCAGCCCAAGCAGACGCTGGAGAAGATCGGCAAGCACTTCAAAGTGACCCGCGAGCGCATCCGCCAGATCGAGAGCATTGCCCTCTCCAAGCTCAAGCGCACGGTCCGCACGACCCGTCTCGACGAAGTGAATGAGATGGCCAAGGGTATCCTGCGCATCCATGGCGGCGTGATGCCGGAGGATGATCTGGTCAGCCAGGTTCTCAAGCGCATCCAGGGCAGCACGGCCGTCGACGGATCCGTCCTCCGCCTCTCCTACTCGATCGATCAGGAAATGAGCAACGTCGCCCGCAGCAACACCTTCGTCCCGCTCTGGCGCCTCTCCTCCCTCGCCTCCGAGGACGTCTCCCTCATCGTCGATAACATCGTCAAAATCCTCAAGAAGCGCAAAACCTGCATGAAAGAAGAAGAACTTATTTCTGCCATCCAGTCCCTCAACCTCTTCCGCGACCGCGTTCCGAGCCCGGAGCTCATTAAGAGCTGCCTGCGCATCGACGAGCGTCTCCGCGAGATCGACGAGGGTTGGGGTCTCACCGAGTGGCGCTTCGTCCGCCCCCGCTCCATCCGCGACAAAGTCGAGATCATCCTCAAGAAGGCCGGTGAGCCGCTCCACTTCATGGAGATCGCCAACCGCATTCGCGAGGCGGGCTTCGACCACAAGAACGTCACGGTCCAGGCCGTCCACAACGAACTCATCCGCTA
>CAZFBZ010000026.1:0-19130 GCA_964517345.1 uncultured Candidatus Peribacteria bacterium
TGTGACGCATCGAGCGGTGCCTCGTTGGCGGGGAGCGTCGTGAGCTGTTGCTTGGCGAGGATTTCCTCGGGCTTGGTCGTGATGACCGCCGCTTCGTCGGGACTCGCGATGATCTGAATTGCGACGTGCTTGCCGCCGGCAAAGAAGATTCCTTGTCCAACCGCGGAGTTGAGCAGCACGTACTTCTCACCGTCGGTCAGGTAGAAGAGTTTTTGCAGGTTATCAACGGCGGTGGGGGACTGCTTGAGCAGCACCTGTAGTGCCGAGTTCGTGATAATCGGTTTTCCGTAGGGCGAATTCACGAAGTCATCCACGTCCTGCGTGATCGTCGTGATGCCGAGGTAGTACTTGCGGGCGCGCTTCACGATGCCGAACAGGAACCGCGCGGAATCCTCGTACTGCATCAGGTTCCACGCCTCATCAATCACGAGGAAGCGCTTCTTGAGCTGCGCGCGCACTTTGGTCCACAGGTAGTTGAGCACGACGTAGATCGCAATCGGGCGGAGCTGTTCCTCCAGGTCGCGGATCTGGAAGACGATCATCTGCTTCTTCAATTCCACGTTCGTCGCTTTGTTGAAGAGGCCGGCGTAGCTGCCTTCCGTGTACTTCTGGAGCACTTTGGCCATGTTCTCGCCGCCCTGGGTGGTCAGAAGCACATCGACCAGATCATGCAGCGTCGGCGGTTCCATCTTGGACGGGTCCGGGGTCTGGAGCGTGATGCCGCGCAGCGCGTAGGTGTCGAGAATCGCCTTGTCGAGGATGCCGTCCTCGGTCGGCGTCAGCGTGCCGAGCATCAGCTTGAACAGGCCGTGCAGGTTGATGACGGACGCGCGCAGCGTCTCACCGACTTCAGCCTCGTCGCCGCGGATGGCGACCGGCAGGTCGAAGGGGTTGATATGAAAGCTGCTCTGGAGCGACATGGGGATGAACGAGCCGCCGACCGTCTTGCACAGCTCGACGTATTCGTTTTCCGGATCGATCACGAGCACCTCGGTGCCGAGCATCAGTGCGCGGAGGATTTCGAGCTTCACCGTGAACGACTTACCCGCACCGGACGTGGCGAACACGTTCGCGTTGGCGTTGGGCAGGTCGAAGCGGTCGAAGATCACGAGCGAGTCGTTGTGACGGTTGATTCCGTATAGGATGCCGTGGTCATCGGTGAGGTCCGAGCTCGAGAACGGGAAGCTCGTCGCGAGCGGCGAGGTGTTCATGTTGCGATTGATCTCCAGTTCGTCCAGGCAGATCGGCAGCGTGCTGGTCCAGGCGTGTTCCATCTGGAAGAGCGCGGGCTTGGTGAGCACGAGCTTGCCTCCGAGGAGCGATTCCACGTTGGTCTGAAGCTTCTTGAGCTTCTCGGCGTCCTCGGCGTAGATCGTGATGTACATGCCCAGCTGGAACAGCTTCTCGCGGCCGCGGGCCAGCAGGTCGCGCAGTTCCTCGGCATCCTGCAGGGCGGCTTCCAGTGACGGGTCGCGCACGATGCCACGCTGCTCAAGCATGCGGATGCTGGCGCGCAGCTCAGTCACTTTCCGGCGGAGCATGCGCATGATGGCGTTGTTCGTCGTCGGGTAAATGTACTGCGCGATGTCCATCTCGGCGTCCATGTTCACGAGCTGCGACATCCAGTTCGGGTAGATGTAGTTCGGCCAGTTGTAGGCGTAGAGCGTCTTCGAGTGGCGGTCGTTCAGAATGACCTCCGTCGTCCTCACCTCCATTGCCGCGGGCGCGATGAGATCGAGAATTTTCTGCAGGCCTTCCTGGTACTGGCGGATCGTCGCGCGGTCCTCGTCCGTCATCGGCGCTTCGTCGCCAGACGGCGACAGTACGAGCTCGACGCTCTTGTGGAGTCCAAGCAAGTCGTCGATGGCTTCCAGGAGCGGGTTCGCTGCCTTGGGTTTGGCTGCCGGGGAGGGGGTGGGTGTGGTTTCGATACAGGTTTAGTGAATCCAGACATTGTAGCAAAAAACCCGTTTTTCCGCAACAGGACGGGCAATGCTGGGGATTGGCGGCCGCTAGCCGAAGGTCAGAAGCCCAAACGGCTCCGGATGGAGTTCTGGCCTTCCAGAACGCCCAAATCCTCGGTTCCGGGGACGTTGACGACTTTCAGGCCTGCGATCATCACTTCGCGGTTCTGCCGGATGGCCGCCAGGCGTTCATCCGACAGCTCGATCAGATCCTCGTAGGTCTGGATGACATCGGTCTGCTGTTTCACATTCGCGTCGGTCTGGGCGAGGGCGGCCTCCGACGGTCCCAGTTCCTGCTGGAGTGCGCCGGCTGTCACGTAGTCATTGGCCTGCGTCGCGCGGCGGATGTTGCGCTCGATGTCGTCGTTGGCGCGGCGCTGATCGCGCTGCTGCGTGCGCAGATTATCCAGGCCCTGTTCCAATTCTGCCAGACGGCGGCGCGCCCGCTCGGTGATGTTCTGCAGGCCCGTCAGGTACTCGTCGAGCGTCGCAGCGCGGTTGTCGCTGCGATTGAGGAGATCAGGCACATCCACCTGCAGGATGCCGGCGAACTCCTGGAGCAGCTGGAACGTGTTGTCGAGATTCGTGTTTGAGACGGACGCGAATTTCACCTGCGCGAGCACGCCGTCTTTTGCGGCAACGACGGGAACATAGCCGCCGTTGGCCATGTAGAGATTCGTGAAGATGCCCATCAGCGGGGAGGCGCGACGCACGGTTTTGATGGCGCGCAGATAGACGGTGCGCGTCGCACTGAGAGCTCCCGTTACTTCCGGCGCAGTCGTTGCGGCCTTCTCTGTCTTGGAGCCGCCGCACGACGCGAGTAGCGACGCGGTCATCACGGAGGTGAGGACGAATGCGAGCCGGCGAAAGCGGGGAGAGGACATCAGTCGACGTGAAGATTACAGAGTATTATATCATGAAGTGCGTTTTCTAACAATAACGGCTTCAGACAGACAAAAACTCTGATCACGGAAATGCATCAAAAATGAGTACGAATTTTCGTCACTGCGCGACGACAAAAGTTATTCGTCAACGGTGAACGATCGTGCACACAAATTGTGTTCAAAGAACGATGACTTTATGTGTGCAAGATCAAATTATTATTTCATATGGAAGAGGAGTATTCGACTGCTACAGTCGGCCTAATCTTCTGAGCAGGACTTTTGTTCAGAGGTGCCAAATTTCTTTCATGTTTGATCGACTGACAACGCAGGCTCTCGCGACGATTCGGACACTGGTTCCGGACGCGTCGGAGGGCCCGTCTTGGCATATTTCCCGTGAGGCAGACAGGGGGGATCTGGCGACGAGTGTTGCGATGCAATTAGGCAAGCAGCTCGGCCGCAAGCCACTCGAGATCGCCGAGATCATCCGCGATGGCATCAATGGCGTGGAGGGTGTTGCAAAGGTGGAGGCGGTCGCGCCGGGATACGTAAACGTCTGGCTCACACCCGATGCGTTCGTCCGGGAGCTCTCGCACGTTGTGGCCGCCGGAAAGCCTGTGAAGCAGAAGCCCAAGGACAAGCCGGTTATCATCGAGTATTCGCAGCCCAACATCGCCAAGCCGCTCGGCGCGCATCACATCATCGGGACCGTCTTGGGACAGGCGCTCTCCAATATCCATCGTCATCTCGGGCATACCGTCATCAGCTGGAACTACATCGGGGACTGGGGAACGCAGTTCGGTAAGCTCGCTGTCGCGTTTGAGCTCTGGGGCGACAAGCCGGCCAAGGACTGTTCCCTGGATGAGCTGTTGGTGCTGTACGTGAGATTTCATGAGGAATTGGCCAAGGATGCCAGCCTGGAGGACCGGGGCCGCGCCGCGTTTGCCAAACTGGAGAAAGGGGATAAGACGCTGCGGCAGTTCTGGAAAGACGTTGTGGATGTCACCAAGGGTTCTCTCGGAGCGATCTACGATCGACTGCACGTTTCCTTCGATCTCGATTTGGGCGAGAGTTTTTACGAGGACAAGATGGAGCCGCTCATTGCGGAAGGCATCAAAAAGAAGGTCTTCACCGAGGGCAAAGAAGGATCGCTCATCGTCGAGTTCCCGGAGGACAAGGCTCTGCCGCCGTATCTGATCCGCAAGGGTGACGGCGCGACACTCTACTCCACGCGCGATCTCGCGCAGATGCGCTACCGCATCGACACCTACAGCCCTGCTGCGATCTACATCTTCACGGACATCGCCCAGAAGCTGCACTTCGAGCAGTTGACCGAGACGTGCCGCATGCTCGGCTGGAAGCTGCCCGCTTTCGAGAACGTGCTCTTCGGGCGCATGCGTTTTGCCGACAAGAGCATGAGCACGCGCAAAGGAAATATCCTCAAGCTCGAGCATGTCCTCGATGAGGCGGTCGCCCGCGCCGCTGACATCATCAAGGAGCGTGGCGATGGCATCCAGACGGACGACCCTGATGGCCTCGCCGAGATGATGGGCTGCGGCGCCATCGTGTACGGGATCCTCAGCCAGAACCGTAAGATGGATATCGTCTTCGACTGGGACAAGATGCTCAGCTTCGAGGGCAACAGTGCGCCGTACATCCAGTACACCCATGCCCGCGCGCGCTCGATTCTGCGCAAAGCCGAGGTCGCTATGGCACCCGCCGCGCCGAAGGACGTGGCCGCCCTCGCCCCGACGGAGCAGATGTTGCTGCGCACGTTGTTGCAGTTCCCGGATGCGCTGGAACAGGCAAGCGCGACGCACATGCCGCACAAGCTCGCCAACTATCTTTACGAGCTGTGTCAGGATTTCAATGCCTTCTACAACGCCGAAACCATCGTCAAAGCCGAGGAGCCGCAGCGGTCTCTGCGCCTCTTCCTCACGTCCCTCGTCGCGGGGGTTCTCAAGACCGGCGCGGAGCTGCTCACGCTCCGCGTGCCCGAACGCATGTGAGCCGTTTCCCTTTCTCTATCCCTCTTTTCCTTCCTGTCCCATGTACAGCAGCCGCCGCACCCGCATCCGCAACCGCCGTATCCGCACGCGCGGCGGATCCACATCGGCGCCCATCGTGGCGTTCCTGCTGATCGCGTCATTCGGCATTCTGTTCGCGGGATGCAACCGCACCGTCCGCGGACCCAACGATCCCGAGAGCGCTGTGCTGGAGGATACGACGTTCACGGTGGAGGATCTGGCGCGTTTCCAGGAACTGTCGGACGGCTCGGAGAGCGGCGCGATGACGGGCAGCGGGTCGAGCGAGGGCGACATTGCACGCCTGGACATTGCGGACTCTTCCAGCGGTACCGTGGCTGGTCCGACCATCGATCCGGCTTTGGCAAGCAAGTACCTGGCTGTCCGCGCCATGCCGGATACGGGCGCGACCAACGTGTACCGCGTGACCAATGAATTCCTCAACGTGCGTGCCGAGGCGAACGTGCGCGGCGCCTCCGTGGGGCGCCTGAACCAGGGTGAGCTGGTGACACTCGTGGAGTTCGTGAACGCCGGTTGGGCGAAGATCCAGATGGCGAACGGCACGCAGGGATTCGTGGCTTCGCGCTACATCGCCAAACTGGTCAGCGAGAGCAGGCTGAAGGACGAGGAGAAGAACTTCGAGGGGCTCTACTTCGTGGATTACACCTTTGTGAACGTGCGCAAGTCGCCGGACCAGCAGAGCGAGAAGCTCGGGGAGATCCCGGGCCAGGCGTTCGTGCGGCCGATCAGCGTCGACAAACTCTGGGCGCGCGTGCCGTTCCAGGGCAAGGAGGGGTACGTTTCCACGCAGTTCCTCGCGCCGTTCCGCCCCACGTTCCTCGTGCGCCAGGACACCTTCGCATTGCCGATCCTGCGCTACGACGTCAGCCAGCCGGGCATGCTTGAGGCCCTCGTCGCCCACGCGACCAAGCTGCGCGAAGGGGGAGCGAAGCTGATGACCTTCCGGTCGTTCTTCGATCTCGTCCTCACCCAGGAGCTGCGCGACGTGCGCCTGGCGCCCAAGAGCGTCCTGCTCGGGGTGAACGGACTGACGCCGGCCAACATCAAGCAGGTCTCGGACGCGCTCTATGCGGCCGCCATCCCGGCGACACTCTTCCTGCAGACAAAAGACGTCGGCGTGAGCGGGATCAGCGAGAAGACGATCCTGACGCTGCAGGCCAACGGCTTTGATATCCAGTCCGAGGGCCATACGGGCGACGATCTGCGTGCTCTCACCAACGCCCAAATGATGCTGGAGCTCCAGCAGAGCCGCATGCTCTTGGAGGAAATGACCGGCAAGACTGTCTTCGCGGTCTTTTACCCGCAGGGCGGCGTCAATGAGCGTGTGATGCAGAAGGCCGTCGACGCAGGCTACCTGTTCGGCATCGGCAACATGCCCGACCGCAGCTTCACCCGTGATCAGTTCCTGCGTCTCCCGAGCGTGGCCGTTACGTCGACCATGACTGCGGATGATGTGGTGCAGTTTGTGAAGTGATTCCTCTTTGAGCTACAAGCTGTGTCACCCTGAGCGTAGTCGAAGGGCGACACAGCTTTGGACGGCTGACGCCTGTCTTTCTTTTCTTGTCGCGACAAAGAAGTACCGCCGCGCAGCGCGATAGACGTAACAGGTCTTACCTCTTGGGAATCAGGTTCTGAAACGCCTTCATCATCTCCGCGGACTGCTCCTGCGTGTACTTCATGGTCTGTTCGGTGGAGATCGTGATGATCTTGGTCATGATCTCGTCGAAGTTCTGGGCGAAGTACACCGAGCTCCAGACGAAGAACAGCGCCATGGCGATCCAGACGAAGCCGTGCAGCATGCCCATCCAGGTACGCAGGCGGTCCCGCTGGTCCAGGCGCTCCAAATGCATCGCGATGCGATCGAGCTTCTCTCCAACACTCTCGGCCGACATGGGGCTCTCCTTGTCCATCACGTCAAAAGTATAGACCTAAACGCACCTCAGAATCCGCGCTTCCACTTGCGGAGATACTCGAATCCGCGCGTGATGTAATACAGAGTGGAAAGAGGGATATCCACGCAGTGCATGAGGGGCATCAGCGACCCTCCGAAACCGGTCTTGAAGAGCGTCACGCCGGCGAACGGATGGTCCTTCTGGGGACGCACGGTGCCATCCTGTTCCGTCGTCGGAGCGATGCCCCAGAAGTTGTACACGCGGTCGCCGCGGACGAGAGCGTCGCGGATTGCCGTCCACTGGAGCAGGTAACTGGACGGGATCTTCTTGAACGCGTCGGCGCTTGCACCGTGGTGGTAGCTCGTCTCGCCGCAGGCATGCATGTGGATCGATGCCGCGATGACCTGGTTCTGGTATTCGGCGAGGTAGACGGTGCATTCCTTGCGGGCGGCGAATCTCCGCACCTGGCTGCGAAAAAACGTGTTGCTGTACGGCGTGAAGGCATGGCGTTTTCGCGTTTCGTCATGCAGGCGGATGAAGTGCTCGTCGGTGTCGCGCACGGGATCCGATGACGCGCGGATCGTCACGCCGTCTTTCTCCGCGCGGCGCACGAGGTTGCGGGTTGTCGCGCGGAAATTTTTGAAGATCTCGTCCGGATCGCGCGGGGTGAGCGCGGTCTTCCCGGTCGCGTGATCCCAGCTGTCCGGCGTCGTGAGCGGCAGGTACCACACGTGCTCGGCGAGCAGGTGCAGCGGAGAAGGACGCACGCGTGCACCGGCTGATGTGCACATGTTCTCGAATGCTTTCTGGTCGATGTCGCGCAGGAACGGACTCAGCCGCAGGAATGCGCAGGAATGCTCTTTTGCGGCCTGTTTCAGGGCGGCAATAAGGGGTGCGGCAATGGCTGTAAAGTCCTCCGGTCGAAGCGATTCGGCGAACACCGGACCGTAGGGCACGCTCAAGTGGCGGCCGCGCCGCGCGGGGACGAGATGCGCGAAGCAGATACCTACGATCTTGCTGTCCTGCGTGACCTGCAGACGCACGGGCGTCTGGCCGATGTCGTTATAGACATCGCCCATTGTCCAGCTCTGGAGAAACGGCGCGTAGCGCTGCGACGCGAGGAACGCGTCCCAGGCTGCGGGATCGGTGGCGGGGGAGACGTGCATCATCGGGAGTCTAGCGGGAGTTGCGGAGCAGGGGATCAAGAGCTGCGACGAGGTGCATTGCCTGGCGTTCGGACGTCGTCGGGTGGGTGGGGAGCGAGAGAATCGACGTCGACACGGCTTCGGCGGTCGGGTCGCAACCCGCTACGTACCCGGAGGCAGCCGCATCGGCGGAGTCCGGACAGATCACGCAGCCGGTCCAGCCGTCCTGCAGGTGCATATTTTGCGCCTTCAATGCGGTGCGGATGCCCTCGGCGTCCCGCACGAAGAGCGGGAATTTCTGCAGAGGCAGGCCTTCTATGGCGCCTGCAGCCGCGGGCCAGCCGCGCGCTTTGCTCTCGCGCAGGTAGAGAGATGTAAGCATGCGGCGGTGATCGTTGATCTCCGTCAGGCGGCGCCACTGATCCAGCGCGAGTGCGGCGTTGGCAGCAGCGAGACGGTGAAGCGTGGCGGGTTGTCGTCCCTGCTTTTCCTCGCGCGTCACAATCGGGAGCAGCAGTCCGAGCCGGGCGCAGAGATACAAGTACGCTTTGCCGAGACCGACCGCGTACAGTAATTTCCCTTTGGCGTAGAGCAGGGGGTAGAGGAGCGAGACAGCGACCGTCCGCAGGCGCATCGGCGCTGCCTGTTTCTCTTCGGCGGAGAGTGCGTCGCGGAGGTCCGGCCGGTGGCAGACAACGGCGCCGCCGAGTACGCCCGAGATCGCCTTGTCCCGCCCAAAGCTGAGGATCGCGGCATCGCCGGTCGTCGCGAGGCCGAGGGGCCCGGTGCGGTCCGGCAGGACGTGGGCACAATCTTCGATCAGCGCGATGCCGTGCTGGGCGCACAAGTTTTTGAGATCCAGCAGCGGCGCCGGGATGCCGAAGGTGTGTTGGCAGATGATGGCTTTCGTGTTCGCCGTGATACGTTTCTCCACTTCAGATATCTCCATATTGAGCGTGTCCTCTTCGATGTCGGCGTAGACCGGAGTCGCGCCTGCGGCACGGATCGCGTTCGGCACAACGACGCAGGTGTAGCACTGGACGATCACCTCGTGTCCCGCGCCGATGCCAAGCGAGCGCAGCAACGCGAGCAGCGCCTCGCGTCCCGACCCGAACAGGAACGCATCGCCGCCCAGCCCGCGGCCGAGCTCCGCGCGCAGCTCGCCGGTCGCGAGACCGTTCAGCCAGAGTCCGGGACGAAACAGCAGCGAGAGTGCCAGGCGGATCTGTCGCCAGTCACCCAGCGGCGCGAAGGTGTGGTGAATCGGCCTCATGCGGCGGGGAGGAATCTACGGACGACCGACGCGGGCATGCGCCCGACGCAGACCAGCAGCGTGCCCGGTGCACACGTTGTCCCCTCGGGATAAATATGGACGGGTTTGCCGTAGCCCTGAGCGAAAATCCGGGCACTGCGCGCGTCCAAGAATACGACCTCTCCGAACACCGGCGACGCGAGCTCGCCCAGCTCACGCTCGGTGCGCTCCTGCTCATCGCCAAGTTCGATGAGCCCGCTCGCCAGCAATGTCTTGCGTTCATACGGCTGCGTCTTCGCCCAGGCGATTGCCGCCTTGAAGCTTGCTGCGCTGGAGTTGTGCGTGTCATCCAGCACCTTCACGCCGCCGCTCTCGCGCACGGTGAAGGTCTTGTCCGGAGCGGAGAACGACCGCAGATGACGCTGCATCGCCGCCTGCGTGACACCCAGATGCCGCGCGATAGCGATGGTGAGCAGGACGTTGGTCACGTTGTGCGTCCCGTGCACCGGCACGTCGTAGGCGGCGCCGTCGACCGTGAAGCGAATGCCCTGCGTCGTCTCCTCCACATCAAATGCTTCCAGGTCGGCCTTGCCCCCCGTGCCGACGATAGTGACCGGGCAGGGCGCAAGCGGGGCGATGCCCCGGCAGAGCTCGTTGTCGCCGTTGAGGAACGCGTGGCCGTCCTTCGGCAGCTGCGTGATGATCTCTGCTTTGGCGTCCCGCAGAGCTTCCTGCGAGCCAAAGAGCGCAAGGTGCTGCGTGCCGATGTGCGTGATGACGCCGATGGTCTGACGCACGTAGCTGCTCATCAGCGCGATCTCGCCCTTGCGGTACGCGCCCATTTCCACCACGAGGATGCCGGGCTTTCCCGCGCGTCGCGCGATGTAGGTCGGCAGTTCGCGGATGAGCCACTGCGCCACGCCCAGTTCGGTGTTCACGTGCGCCGGCGTCACGAGCGGTTCCAGGTCCTTCAGCGCGCATGCGAGGAGTTCTTTGGTCGTCGTCTTGCCGACGCTCCCGGTGATGCCGATGACGACGAGGTCCGGATTGCGCAGCCGGATCGCGCGCGCCTGGTCCATCATGCGGGTCTTCAGAAAGCGATCCAGCGGCAGGAAGAGCGCCCACGCGATACCGACCATCAGCGGCTGGAGCAGGGGAATAACCGGCAGCAGCAGCTCGCCGCGCGGCAGCATGGCGGTGAGGAACGACAAGGCGATCGTCAGCAGGAACGCGCTGCCCGCGAGTGTCTTGGCTTTCTGCGTCCACACCGGGAGTTTCTGTCGGCGCAGCACCGGCTGCACGATGCTCAGCGCGGCGAAGAGTCCGAGCGTGCCCCAGACGAAGATCATCGTCGATGCCTCGCCCGTCATGCCCGTCACCACGAGGTCCAGGCCGACGCAGAGGAGGAGCAACGCCGGACGCAGTTTGCCGAAGAGCTGGCGCGCCGTACCCTCGCGCCCCAGATGTTCGCGCAGTCTGTCCGGACGCCATTCCTTTACCTGCCACAGCGCGCAAAACGTGAGGAGGGGGGAGAGGCTCGCGATGAGCGTCAGGCCGACGAGGAGGAGCAGGCGTTCGATGGGTGCCAGTATAGCGTTTTAGGCCTTCCCGTGCAGATTCTCCCGGATCACCGCGGCGATCTCGGCGGCCCGGTCCCGGTGCACCGCGTGGCGCACGCGTTCATAGGCATGGAGCGTGCTGCCGGGGATGAGTTTTTGCATGATGAGCGCGTCGCCGAAGGGTGTCATGCGGTCGTCTTTTCCCCAGAACAGATCCACGGGGAGCGCGAGTCCCGGCAGGATCGGTCGCAGATCTTCCGCTGTCACTTTGATCATTGTCTGGCGCATGAGCGGGCTGGCCTGCTCGTAGTCGTGGACGCGCACCAGCTTGTAGAGGAATTTTTTTCCGAGCGGCGCGAGCGCCCTGAAGCCCGGGATCGACAGGAAAAACTTTCCGGTCTTGGCGAGCGTCAGACCGACAATTCGCTTGAAGTGCCGGGGACGCCGGATGCCGGCAGCCGCGCAGAGGTACAGATGATTGATCTTCAGCGTGCCGCGCAGCGCGAGCTTGATGGCGATGCGTCCGCCGTGCGAATGGCCGAGCACGAGCAGACGCGCGTCCGCGGGCATGCGGTCTTTCGTCCATGTTTCCACCCAGTCGGCGTAGTCATCCACTGACCAGGCACGTGCCGGTTCGGGCTCCTCGCCGAAGCCGGGAAGGTCCGGGGTGAGGATCTCGATCGCGCGTTCGTCGAGGGCCGCGCGGAGCTGCGTGAAGGACTCGCGGGAGCCTCCCCAGCCGTGGATGCACAGGAGCACGGTTTGCATACTGTCGGTCACAGTGTACGCCGGACGACGCCTTCAGACAGACCTCTTTTCCGGTTCTTTTCGGCAGGTGGATGCGGCAATTCCCAGTTGGTGTGATATGGACGAATTTAACAAAATTTGCTATAATAATCAGATGCCTGAACCGAACCATCTTGGGACGCTCGGCCAGCCGAATCCCTCGGATGCGACTCCGCGGTCGTATGCAGATCTTCTGCCCGATGGAACGCTTGCAGAGCGCATCATGACCTTGCTGCAGGAAGCCCAAAGTCCGGATGGTCGTCTGCGGATTCTGCGCGACGGGAATGTCTCCGAGCGCACGAAGCTCCTATTGCTCGGCGAGTCCACGCAGGTGCGCGGCAGGCTTCTGGAGCTCTTCCGGAGCGGTCACAGCGCAGCTCCGCAGGAATCCGACGACAATCTGGCGGAAGCACTGCTTGCCTCCGAGTCGCGGGAGATCCTCAGGCCCGATCCGGTGCGCCTGCGTTCATGGCTCATTTCTCTGCTGCGGCAGCCGCACAGCGCGGATCGTCGTATCCGTGCCTGCATGAAAGAGGCCTTTGAGCGGGGGCCCGACGCATTTCTTCTGCTGCTGCAGGCGGTGGCCGAGATCGATATGACGACGCTGTCCTTGCAGGACGCTGCGGAACACGGGTCGGTGGATGGAGACGTTTTCTTGGCGTCTTTGAAACTGGAAGACACGATCGTCCGGACCGCCGTGGAGCTGTATCAGTCCGCTTCGGGGGACGTGAGTGACCGTATTGCGGCCGCCATTCCGCTTGCCATACCGGTTCCGGGGATACCCCGGATCGACATGTCGGGTGCCAGCGTCCCCAAGACTCCGCCCAGGATAGAGCGCTATGAGAAGGCGGTAACGCTGTGGCTGCGTCAGCATATCCGGGACTTTCCCAGGCTGGTGGACGCTTTCCATACGGAGACCGGCTACACATTTGGGGGAAAAGATACCTTCCTGACAAAGGGCACCACACATGCCTTCCAGGTTCTAGTGAAGGCGTTTATCGAGGAGGCAGGATCCACTACCGCCGTCCTGGCAGCCACGCCGGGCGAATATCTGCCGATGCTGGATGCCGTCAGATACCACTCGTTCGTCGCAGGCTCTTCGCGCCAGACGTTCACCGAACGGGACGTCGTCAGCACCGTGCGCGGATTCATCAAGGCGCGTCTGGATAGCGATACGATGCCTGCCAACCTGATCGTCTTGGTGTCCTCCGTTCCGCGGAGGGGGGGCACACGTCTGGATATGGTTCAGCTCTGTGCGGCACTTCGCGCGCTGGAGCAGGAGATCGGTTCGGATGAATGTCCGCAGATACACATCTGGGTTGATGCCAGCCAGGACACCCCGAGTGATATTCCGGGGGCAGACGTACAGTTCTACAGCAAGCGGGGCGGGACGTTCGTGGTGATCGACCAGTCCCGTGAATCCGCTGAGGAATCGGAGTCGCAGAACGCCCTCGCAAAGGCGGCAAAAATGCGCTCAGGTTTCGACACCGGACAGATCGCCCGCAGCGTTGCCACAATCCATGGTTTGCGCGTCGGAAGGCAATACGGCGTGCGGGAATTGCTGGAGCAGCGTCACTTATGGGAAAGGGAAAAAGATTCAGTAGGCAAGCAGGTAGTGGATGCGGAGAGATTTTTGGAGGCGTCGCCCGTTCTTGCGGGCAGGGTGCGCCTCGTGGCGCCTTCGCCTCGCAGCCGGGGGGAAGCACCTCACGATATGCTGCTTCGTTTGGAGCCCGTGGAACGCGGGGGGATGGACATGGCGGCGCTGGAGCAGCTCCTCGTTCAACGGGGCGTCGAGGTGTCTTCCTTCTCTTTGCGCGCGCTGCCCGCCACCGACGGCGAAACGCTCAGCACCCTTTTTGAGCGTCTGAATTCCGAGGATGTTGATGCGTGGGATGCCGAGGAACTGATCCGGAGTTTTCAGGATCGGTATAGCGATCGCATTGCCTGGTCTCTGCTGCCCGACATAACCATGACCACGACCAAAGAGCAGATTCTGCGCCATCTGGAGTGCGCGGTGGAGGCGCACGAGTTTCTCCGGCTGTATATCACAGAATCCGACCCTCCTCATCTGCTGACGGATTTCCTGCGCCATCTGGAGTGCGCGGTGGAGGCGCTTGATCGGTGGCATGCTGCGGACCGGCAAAGCTCAGGTCGAAGACCGCAGCCAAGGCAGAGGCGATCTCGGGACTCTCAATGATGATGCCGAGCTTCTCTTTCCAGGAGGCGATATTCACCTTGTTGTCGTAGACCTGGATCTCCGGAATCCAGCGATACCGGTCGGACGGGACCAGTTTGCTCTCGCGCAATTCCTTTGCATCGTACTTTTGACGTTCGCGTGCCAGCGGACTGTCCGGGTGGATCGAGCGTATGTGGATGTTTTTCGCGGCGCGCCTGTCGTAGTAGGTGGTGAAGTAATCGGGCATCGCCTCGTGCATGCCTTCGAACGAGGCCCACGAGCGAATACCGTTCTTTGCTGTGAGCGTGTCCTCGTACACCTTCTCCAGGCCCGATGTGCCCTCGTAGAACGTGATGCGCGGACGGGATTTGGCCCACTGGCGCGAGCTGAGCTCATCGCCGTAGTTCTCCAGCAGTTCCAGTTGCCGGTCTGCTTCCTCCTGCGCGCGCAGCCGGCGGTACTGCACGGCGCGGATGAGGTTCTCTTTCCGTTCCACACCGTAGTACTGCGTATTGGCGCGCTTGGATTTCACCATGATGCCTTTCTTCACCAGTTCATCGAGGATGCTGCGGGTCGTGTTGCGCGGCAGTTCCGCGAGCCGCGCGATCGTCGAAGCCGGTTGCGGCCCCGCTTCCACGGTCTTCTGGACGACGCGGATTTCCTTCTCGGTGAGGCCGAACGCCCGGAGGATATTGGTCAACATAGGAGTGTTATTATAAAATGACGAAACATGTTCGTCAATATTGGATTGACGATGCATGTTCGTCAGTCTTATTAGCAGCAAATAGAAGCCATAAAGTGAGTATTTCTTGTCAGCGGTTCTGACACCTCTTGACCCGCTTTTTTCGCCGTATCGTGACTCGTCCGGTGGCTATCGCTGCCGGATGTTCATTCACTCCATCGCACCCAATTAGGCAAGACACAGGACCGTCCTGGCCTCCGAGGAAATGCAGTTTCTTCGGAGGCCAAGATGGCTCCAGTCGGTATGACTCCGCGGAAGCGACGATGCTTCCGACCGACCCCTCCCCGCTGACTGTTGCGTCTGTCAGCTGCGGAGGGAAGTACCACAGGTTCGTCAACCTGTGGCCGCGCTTCGGAAAGCGCACGACAACTGACCGCGAAGGAGTTCCCATGACGCTGTCCGATCGCATCTCCGCTCTGCTCACCAACCTCGACGCGCGCATCATCCTCGGCAACGAAGCCGAGAAGGCCTACGCCGAGGCCACCGGGGGGACCTACACCCCCTACGATGCGAGCAGCGCCAACGCCGTCCTGAACAACGGGCCCGTCCCGAAGGCGGTGGCGAACGCTAGCCTCACGGTCGCCGGCTTCCGCGAGGAGACCGACGAGCCGTCCGAGGCCGGGCGGGAGCAGGCGCTGCGTGATATCGCGGCCGGCCGGCTGAAGAAGGCCGAGGTGCTGGCCCTGCGGCTGCAGGCCAACACGGGCTGGGACGCCCGCTCGATGTCGCGGGGCGTGGAGCGCCTCAAGACGAACGAGAACCACGTGGACTTCACGCTCCTCAAGACGAAGGTCAAGGAGCTGGACACCCAGGTGGCGGCCGCTGTGGCGACGAAGATGTTGGAGATGCTCGGTCTGTAACACGTGATTGATGGCCCTCGGGGCCTACAACACAAAGGAGTTCTGGCTGATCACTCCTTGGCACGATGCCGAACAAAACAGCAAAGGTCGGGGCGCAAGCTCCGGCTGGCCTAAGGGTGCGAGTGACGAACGCACCCTCGGGAGCAACAACGAGACAGGGAGGACCGCCAACCTTCCTAACCGCAATCAAAAACGGCGCCCCCGAGGGACACCGGCTGCTCACAAGGCAGCCGGTTCTCTATCGAATTCATTTTTCTTTTTTTACCCCTTTTCTCTCATGTCCGAATCCACACGTCCGGCAGAAGACCATGATGGCCTTGCTGCTCCCGAAACGTATGCAGAAATCCGGGGACTGAACAAAGATGCAGCCGCCGTGCGTTTGGCGGGTATGGGTGCCGTGACCGGCCGCGAGGCTGCCTCTGAACAGCAGACGGTCACCACGTTCGTTCCCCGTGCCATGACTCCGCGTGAATACCTGCGCGTCATCGCAGACGGGGCGGACGCCATGCCCGTCCTGGATATCTCGGGCTATCCGCAGCTGCGCGTCAGCGGATCGGTCATCCTGCGCTTCCGCGTCCGGAAAGAAGACGGAACGGAGGCCGTGCTTCTGACGTACAGCGACAAGTACAAACAGTTCGCGCAATTCGGCGGAGCCATCGAACTGAAGCCGGACTATCGCGCGGCGCTGGTTGCCCGCGGGATGGTGCCCGATGGCAATGACATGCGCTTCGACGCCGTCACTCCCGCACAGGCGCTTGAACTCACGGAGATGTTCCTCCGCGAGCAGGGAGACGTGGGCGAGAATATCGAAGGCGGGCCCGAGTGCGGTCGCCGCGAGCTCCGGGAGGAGGCCACGGAGGAATATCCCGTCGCCACGGCCGATCAGCTGGACGATCTCTCCTTCGGATTCATGGGCTACGCGGTCAAGCTGGCGCCGGACGCCAAAGACCGCATGACGCTCTATCTGGCGAGGGTCTACGATGTTCCGGTGACGTCGGAGGCGGTGGCATCGTCGATCATCGCCAAGGCTGAGAAGAACCCCAAGGTCGCGCTGGTGCCGGAGGCGGAGATCCTCTCGCGGATCGGCAACGGCGTCGAGCCACTGGCCGCATCGGTCGTCCAGCCGCTCCCGGAATTGCCGAGAATCAAGGCGGAGTGAGAGTGTTCACGAGCCCGGCCCCTCCAGTGACGTGCGGGGCCGGTTTTGTTTGTGCGCGCGGCGCCGATATACTGAGCGACGATCCATGACCACACCCACGCATATCCTCGCCGGCCTCGTCATCGGCAAGATGACCGGCCACTACGCCGTGGCAATTGTCGCATCCAACATCATGGATCTGGACCATCTGCTGGCCTACCGTCGGGGCGGCGTGCTCTTCAAGCCCCTGAAGATGTTCAAGCACATGACCGAGCCCAAAGACACCCTCGGCGACCAGCGCGGCATTTTGCATAACGTCTTCGTCGCGGCAGTGGTCTGCGCGATTATTGCCTGGCTCTTCCCGCCGGCAGGCCTTGCCGTCACGCTCGGATATTTCACGCACTTGCTCTTCGATGCGCTCGACGGCTCCCGGTACTGGCCGTTCTATCCCAATCAGACGATCGAACTCAACGGGCCCGTCTCGTACTGCACATGGAAGGAGGGCGTGCTCGCGCTCGGCCTGATTCTCGCGTTCTTCGTCGTGTAATCCGGGATAGGGGAGTACGATCACCGGTAATCCCGCGCCGATGGAAGAACACCACTCCCACAAGGCCGCTGTCATCGTGCTCTCGCTCTCGGCGGTGATCACGTTCCTCGCCTGGAAGCGCATCGTCCGTGTGCTTCAGCCGGAGGGGGGTTCCGCGGAGTTCCTGGCGATCGGCTGGGGGGTCTTTCTGCTGTTCTGGCTCGCGGTCGTCGCGGGGCTCTTTGTCCGCGGGACGCGCATGCGCTTTGCGGTCATTGCGGCGCTCGGCACGTCACTCGTTGTGCTGCTCTGGAAGCTCTACGGACTGGTGGCCGTGGGGTGATTGTTGAAATACAAATATATGCTATAATAATCATGTTTATGGTGTTCCAGCCTCCAAACGAAGTAGGATTGCCGTCCGGTCCCGGGGGTCGTCCGGAGCAGGTCGTGCCTTCGCCGGTCGAGAAGAACGGCGCGTCGATGGAGAATGCGGAGCAGGTACCGGTGCGGACGACGATCCAGTGGCTGCGAGACGGGACGATCACGCTCGCGACGGCGCTTTGGCACGGCATTCCCGTGGAACTCGCCTTCAGCCTGAGTCCCGGCAAGCAGAAAGCGGTGATGGCCGAGTACAAGACTCGGCTCACCGCCATCGGCGATCCGGAAATCATCCGCAACCAGGTGAAGGCGATGCTCGCGACGCTCGCGGCGCAATTCCCCGAGCTGGAAGAGCATTCGACACCGTGGATGAAAATCCGGTATCACTTCTTTAATAAGCTCGGACTGTGGGGCAAGTTCGGTTGAACAGGCGCCACAGTTTTTTTCCTCTTCTGTATGAGCCGTAACGATGTTCCTGAATCCGACGCTGAAGAACCCGGTGACCGTCTCGCGCGTCTCGCCGGCGAGTACGTCCGTGCACACGACGACCAGAATTGGCATGTGCTGGATATTCCCGATCGCATGACGCTTCCTGATCAGCGTTACGCGACGCTCGCCGTCGGCGCGATGGGCGCGCCGATGCCGCAGATGATCCTGGCGGTCTGCGCCGACGACGGCGAAGAGCGTCTGCTGAGCATGCCGGTGGAGGCGTATCACCGCAGGACGTTCACCGCGGCCGATTTCCAGGTGCATACGCGCGCGGATATCCAGTCGTACTACCGGTGGCAGAACAGCATCGACCGCATGAACCGCAGGCCGGGGGACACTACTGTCGATTTTCATCTGCGGATCATGGGATTGCTCGGCGTGGATCTCGACGAGCCCATTCGCTACTGAGCGCATGCACAACTAACCTCGAATTCCTTCCATGGAACTCGAGGTCTGTTTCGTCGATCACTTCTTTTGGGCCTGCTCCCTGCCCTTTTTCCTGGCGAGTGACCTGGCACGAATATCGTCCCAGATCTTCAGCGCCTCATCGTGCCTGCCGAGGTTGCCGAGGATGATTGCCTGGTTGACCCGCAGCAGCGGGCCACGCGGGTGGTCGGGAGGGACGTCCTGCAGCATCTGCTCTGTGGCCTTGAGCAGGGCTTTCGTGCTCTCGCCGATCCTGGTGCGATCGCGGAAGTCGTCACCGCTCTTGTTCGACAGCAGATTGTGCTCGCGAACCTGTTTGTCGTACTCCGCGAACTCAGCCGCCATCGGGTCGGGCTTCGGCTCGACCACGGTGGTCGACTTGGTCCTGTCGTTCTTCTTCTCCACCGTGGGCGGGGCGGAGATCTTCTTGCCGGTCGTCACGTCGCGGGGCGGGATGGCTTGGATGCCCATCCACACCATGAGCGCAGCTCCGCCGAGCGCGACGAGGACGGCTAGCACATAGCTGAAACGCATACAGTCTGACTCCTGTGGGGACTTGGGGCGTTGGGCGAATGATCGGGCGAAACTTAGTATATTATAAAATTATATGTAATAGTGTCAAATATTTACTCCATGAGTAAAGTCGGCTGTTTTATCGGGACCCGTGGGGAACGGCGGGAGGGGTTGGGAGGTTCTCCTCCCAATGAAAGAACCTGCACCATTCCCTCTCTGTCTACTCCGAAAAGCCCGCACAGTGTGCGAGCGAAGGAGTAACGACCGAGAAGAGGGAATGGTGCCACGGGCCGGGCTTGAACCGGCGACCCCAGGCTTATGAGTCCTGTGCTCTACCAGCTGAGCTACCGTGGCA
>CAZFBZ010000027.1:0-7212 GCA_964517345.1 uncultured Candidatus Peribacteria bacterium
GCACGTGCCGAGGCGTATTCCGCCTGGGTGATATCCTGCCCCTCCAGCATCTGCAGGACGTTTACGAGCTCACTTTCCTCTTCGGAGAGGAGTGCCTGCGTGCGACGGCCCGCTTGATACATTGCCAGGCGATACAGAAGGTTGGCGACATCGGACCGCGTGAGATCCTGCGACGGACCGAGGTTCCCGCTTGCATCCACCATAATCATCGAAGCACTCAGGGCGTAGCGGACGTACGGGTAATACCACTCGTCCGTCTTGGTGACATCGTTGCTGAGCGGCAATTTGATCTCGCCATAGGCGCCCGAATCGATGCCCTGCGCGGTGAGGAGCATTTTAAGAAACTCCACTTTTTTGACCGGGTTGGCTCCTTTGAATGTCGGGGACTTATCGGGTCCGTTCACGATGCCGAGCTGCTGCACCGCGGCTGCCAGGTACGTGCGGTACCACGCGTCCGCAGGCACATCGGTGAACCCGTCGATGCTCATACCGGCGACCTGCTCGGCGGAGAACTTCGTTGCAACCACGATCTTCATGGCTTCCGACCGGAGCACTTTCTGATTGGGGCGAAATGTACCGTCGCTGTAGCCCGACAGTATTCCGCGGGATTTGAGAAACTCAACGGCCGGAGAGAGTGTGCTGGATTCGGGCACGTCCTTAAACGACGATGCCGCCAGAGTATCCTGAGGTGTTGTCAGGAGAGCGACAGTGGCAAAAACCGCAGTTGTCGACAGTATCTTGGAGATGATCCGCATGGGCGTGACTATAGAACACACACATGTTCTTCGAACAGTGCGCGGACACAGACAGACGTTGCCTTTCAGCGGCGTTGAAGTCTGATATGCGTAATCCCTAGTCATGCTCCAGTACATTTTCAGCCCTATAGAGAAAGAAAAGCTCAAAGACATGAACTACAGTATGTCATTGATACAATCTGACGCCCCGCTTCGTCGTTTGCTTTCAGTGCGGACAGGAATGGTCGATAGCAGCGCTTTCCCTCCTACGATATGCAGAGTTGTGTGTGTTCGCGCTTTTGACACTGCTCTTGCAGTGATGCCGTGCCGGTGACTCATTTTTTTGAGCCCTTTCTTATGGGTAATGTTCAGATACATACTGGACACTTAGACTGAAAAAAATTCAAAAAATTCCAGCCCGAAAGAAGTACCTGACGACCGTGGGAGGGCGCAACGGCAATGCGGTATATTGATCAGCAATAATCTCACACACATCGGGTACGTTTCCGCACTTGTCACAGATGTGTGTGAGCATGGGCTGTTCAGAGCCAAGGTTCACAATTCATGCAGTGAGCATGCTACCAACAAATAGCATCATGATGTATTTAGAGAGTCCTACAAGATGACTAAAGTTCACAAACATATACTACAGCATTTGAACGCATTTTTTACCGACGAGTGTGTCTGAGATTTTTGGCTTCTAGAATAGGGTTCAGACACATGCTAGACAGTAAAAACTATAAGTGATATAATCTAGATAAATATATTTAAATTAACATTGCAACGAAAAAACAAAAACACATGAACTGTCTACGTGGCGATCTCCGGGCCGTGAAGAGACTGCTGAGAAGCAGTTCGTCGTTGAGCCATGATGTGCTGCAAAAACTCCGCTGGTTTCAGTACGCGTTGGAACACGAAGGCAACATCAGTCTGACGTGTCGACACTTCGGGATTTCACGCACGACGTTCCTGCGCTGGGCCGAGCGTTTTGATCCGCGCAATCCCTTTACGCTGGAGGAGCAATCGCGCCGGCCGCATCACGTTCGCGCGCCGGAGACGGATGAAACCATTGTCGCTCTCATTCGGGCGTACCGCGTGCGAGCGCCGTATGTGTCGAAGGAAGAGATCCGTGTTCTGCTTTTTGAGGAGCATGGAGTTGTTGCTTCGGCGTCCACGATCGGCCGCGTGATCTCACGCAACCGGTTCTTTTTTGGTGACAGTGAAACGCATGCGCGCAAGAGGGAAGAGACGACGCTGAAAATCGATGCGCATCACGACTACGACACAACCTGGAAGACGATTAGCAATGACATCCCGCTTGGAGAGAACCGCGGAGGCGAATCCATTTCCCTTTCTTCCGACGACACGTTTTTGACAAACACCTGATGAGAACGCGCTTCGCCCGCATCGGCATCGTCCTCAGCTCCATCCTGCTGGCAGCCCTCTGGCTGACCTCGCCGCTGCGCGCCTCGGCTGCGCTTGCTGTGTCCGAGGGCGATGTACCCAGTCAGTCGGCCAATGATTTGCGCACATCTCCGGGCTTCAGGCTGGAGGACAGCGTCACATGGAGAGAGACGCACCTGACGGGTGCAAGCAACAGCTTTAGGATTGTCGAAAGTCTCCACCCAGGTGCAGGAGCATCGAGTACTGGAGCTGCAAGCAGCGCTACTGCTGATGACACGCCTCCACATGGTGGTACCCGCGGTCACGGGACGTTTAGCTCCCGCAAGGCGTCCTCTGCACGCTCAAGCGCGCGCCCGATGCGCCCCGTGCGTCCGTCGCGTCCTCAGCGCTCTTCTTCCTCCGTCAGCTCCCAGGTCCTTTATCCTGCTGCACCCAAAGAGCAGCCTGACCAGACACCTGTCACGTACCCGCTTCCCAGAACGCATACCCTCTGGACTGGAAGTGCCTCGGTGCTTCGTATAATTCTGGAGCCGGGCAAGCCGCACATCTGCGCACAGGCTCCGTCGGCACCTTGTGTTACGCGCGTACAGCATGACTGGCTGCCATGCATCGTGCTCTTCCTTCTCTGGAATCTCCTGCTACTTGCTGCACTGCTGTGTGCGATCCGCAGAAACAACACCAAGAAGCTGGCAAAGAAGAAGGGTAAGAAAAAGACCACGGTGCTACAGCAGATTCTGACATGCGAGCTGAAGATCAGTCTCGCTCGCTTCCTCGCAGCCCTGCTGGCAGCACTCCTTGTGCTCGGTAGCTCCTTGGTGTTTGTGAGCCAGGCTCATGCTGTCACGACCGTTCCTCTCAAGTTTGTGTACAACGGCCACCTCTTGGATTCCTCTGGAAACCCCGTTACCACGCCGCACAGTATCCGCTTCAGTTTCTGGAAGAGCCCGGATTATGTGACTACGGATACGACAGCGACGGGAGCAATTAACATCGGTTCGACGAACTATGCAGATTGGCAGGAAGTGCAAACAATCACGCCGAATGCAGACGGGTACTTCACCGTCGTTATGGGCAGCGTGACGGCTATGCCGTCGTTTAGCACCATGCCGCAGAGCACCCTGCTCAATCTCCGATTGCAGGTGAACGTAAAGGCATCCGCGGCTGCTGATACGGCGTATGAGCTTTTGGATCCGAATGCATCGGATACAGCAATTGACCGTTCTCAGCTCCAGTCTGTGCCGTTTGCAAAGAATGCCGACTTGCTCGACCAGCGCGACACGGGCACGGGCAGCGGTTCCATCCCCGTCCTGCAGAATGGCGGCTTGCTCGGTCGCGCTCAGATACCTCTCGGTCTCAACGGCGACAGCTTCACCATCGATTCCGATGATACGGCGACAACGTCCATCGGTCTGACATTCGGTACAACGCTGAATAAGACTCTCAGTTACGATATCTCCGCCGATCGCTTTAACTTTAACGACAGCGTGCACATTCAGGGTGATCTTACCGTTACCGGACTCATTAACGGAGTCGATGTCACCTCCCTTACCAGTGCCCAGGACAGCCATCTGCGCGCGTCTTCCGGAGGCGGATTGACCGTTAATATTGCCGGAGGCAACTTCCGCATCAATGGAGACACGACGAATTACAGCGGTCTTGCTGGCCTCTCGGTGCCCAATAATGCCACAAGCTATGTCTTCTTTACGTCGACGGGGGCACAGGTCAGTCTTCAGAGCTTCCCTGAAAACATCAGCTTTATCCCCGTGGCGCAGGTGACGACTGTTGCGGGCACGGTTACGTCCGTTCTGGACCGACGCGTGCTGCAGAGCGATGATCGCCAGAGCACCATCCTGCGCGTGTTGCACCCGGGATACGAGGGTGCATCCGTGCAGGGCGACGGAAGCGACAACGTCGGTCAGCTGGGTATCGATCTCGATAATATTTCGCTCAAGAACTACTACTTCTGGACGAGCTCGAAAGCGACACTGAACGATTACGATGTCATTGTGCGCCTCACCCTGCCCTTGGCCTTTAACCACTGGCGCGACAGTCTTCATTTCCACTATCGCTCCACCTCTGCGAACGCCGCGGACAACAAGCTCGATATCCAAGTCTACGATACGAACGGCAATCCCGTGACGCTTTCCGGCTCGACCACGAACCTGGTGAGCACAAGCTGGGCGTCAACGCACGTGGAGTTCTTGGGTTCGCCCACGTGGACTCCCGGCCAGGACATTCTCGTTCGCATGCGCATGTCCGCACGCAATGGCTATCAGATGCATTTGGGTGACCTGCAGCTCGATTACGTCGAGTTGAAAAATGAATAAGCATTTCTGACTCATTCTATAGCCTAAAATGACCACTTGTACGAAAATGTAAATTCTGCTATACTAATTCGATTTCCCCACAAAAACCCATGAAAACCTTTCAGCTCTTCCGCGGCATCCGCATCCTTGCGGGTTGTATGCTCGGAGTTTTGCTCCTCGCATCGCTTGGGGAATCCGCGATTGCCGCCTCCACCTGGAATCCGACGCTTCTCGTGAATACGGAATCGTTTCAGATTGTTGATGAAGGTGATGGCACAACCAATATCGAAATCCGCTTCGGCCAGACCCTTCAGCAGAAACTCTTCTTTGATCGCAGCAACAACCGCTTCGTCTTCACCTCTGGCCTGCTTGTCGGCGGAAACCTGACTGCCACCGGCTCGCTCTCGGTTAAGCGTAACATCTCCGGCGCCTCCCTACGTGTTGACGGCCCTGCCGACTTCTGGGGTACGGTCAGCGCGACGGGTGCCATCAAGACGCGCTCCACGCTTACGATCAACAGTGACAGTGATACGAATGATGCCATCCTCACGTTCGGTAACCAGACCGCGGACCAGACACTCAAGTTCCTCAACGGTGTCCAGCAATACGAATTCAGTAAGGGTTTGCGTGTTAACGGCGATCTCTCGGCTTCCGGCACACTCAGTGTCCAGACAGCAATCAATACCCGTGGTGACCTCACGCTCAATGTAGAGCGCGGTGCGGGCGATGCGACTCTCACCTTTGGCAACGCAACGACCAACCAGACGATTAAATACAACGATACGCTTCAGAAATTTCAGGTCTCCAAGGATCTCCGCGTGAACGGCGCACTTTCGGGCAAGACGCTGATCGTTGACGATACGGTCACGCTCAATGGCGTCGCCTACGAATTCACCGGTGCGCAGGGCGGCACCAACACGTTCCTCAAGAACGACGGTGCCGGCAACCTGACGTGGGCGACCACCTCCGTCGGCAACGGTTCCGGCGGCGTGCTCTCGCTGCATCCGGAGTATCCGAACGCTGTCTACTATCAGTCGGGTTCGACGGCTGTCGGCACGATGACCTACAGTTATGACAGCACGAACAAGCAGAACTATTACCGCTGGACCACCAGCAAGCCTGCCTTGCAAGACTATTGGGTCTCCGTTCGCGTGATGGTCCCGAAGAACTTCGTGCACTTCCAGACCTCCTCCGGCATCGTGTTGCGCCTTCGCAGCAACACCACCGCAGCGGCGGACAACTACACCACGTTGCGTCTCTACGACACTGCGGGCGCGGAAGTCGCCATCACAGGCAACGCGTCGCTGCGCAGCGGCACCGCCAACACCTGGGACGCAAAGGCCATCGGCGGAACCACTGCAGGCACCTACACGCCCGGTGGATACATTACGATCCTGATGAAAGTCGCCTCCACAAACGCTGGCTTCCTCGATCTTGGCAACATCGATCTGAACTGGACGACAACGACACCATAATCCTTCTCTAGCGCAGATACCAGCAGGAGCACCCGTCAGGGTGCTCTTTGCTTTGCGCACTCTTTGCCGTAGAGTTTCGCATTAATTGGTTAATAGTATTCCAGCGAAGGCATGGGCGGTGATTTGCCTCTTCTCCGTGGCTCTCAATGTCGTGCTGCTGAGTCTCGGCATGAATGGAACCGCCATACGACGGGAATACCCGTATCTCTCCCCGAGGCTCTTCGTCAGTAATCCCAACGACACGATCATCAATTTCACATCACTTCGGAAGGAACTGCAGTCCTCTGTCGCGGAGATCAGTCGGCAGTTTAACGTTGGCATCTATTTCGAATACTTGCCGACCGGCGTCTCCATCGGCGTGAACGAAAAGGAGGCCTTCGTTTCGGCGAGCCTGCTCAAGGTGCCGTTCGTCATGGGTGTCTTCCGCCTTATAGAAGCTGGTGATCTGCGTGAGGACGACGTGCTGACTCTTCAGAAGGGCGATCTAGATATGGATTTTGGAACATTGTGGCAGCGCGGCGAGGGCGCACATCTGAGCGTCCGTGATGCTGTCAAATGGCTACTCGTTCATTCCGATAATACGGCGCTTCTTGCGCTGAACAGACACGTGAACGAGGATCTGGTGCGGGAAGTTTACGACGCGCTGGATATCCCGGTGGATATTCAGGCAGACCGTCTGGTGGTGACGCCCAAGAACTATTCGTCGGTTCTCCGGTGCCTCTATCTCTCCTGCTTGCTGACACGCGCGCATTCGGATGCGTTGCTGGACCTCCTGGCCCACACAGAATTTTTGGCAGGGGTTCAGGCAGGGGTTCCGCAAGGTATCTCCGTGGCGCATAAGGTGGGGTATTACGATCTCGCCGACTCGGAGGACCGAGTGCGTTCCGATTGCGGCATTGTCTACGCTCCGAAGAGGCCCTACATCTTGTGCGGTTTCGGCAAGATGAAGCGCGGGCAGGAACAGCTTTTCACATCATTTATGCAATCGGTGTCAGCCCGGATTTACCAGTATGTCGCAAGTGCGCCCTAAAAGTCGCTCTCCACATAGAGGCGGTTGAGCTGGAAGTTTTGCGCGACGGCGGAAGCGGCCGGCCCGCCGCCCGCGTGGACGCGCAGGAACGTTGTGGCAGTTGGAAGGTTTGTGGTCACCACAATGTTGTCTGCGACCACAACACCACTCGTCTGATTGATCATGCGGACGGTGATTTTGTTGTCGAACGGCTTAGCGAAAATAAATAAGTCATAGACGTCAGTGGTATTGCGAACGGCCGAGGCACCCAGATCTGTTTCGGT
>CAZFBZ010000027.1:7312-18892 GCA_964517345.1 uncultured Candidatus Peribacteria bacterium
GCCCACTGTGTTCTGCGCATGGAAGTCTGCAGGTTGGTGCTGGCGATGGTGGGGTGGCTGACGGTGCCGGCAGACGTGAATGTCCAGCCGTCGACGGTGCCGACCGTTGTGCTGTTAGATGGATAAAAGAGCATGACGTTGTTCTGAAAGAACGCCGGCTGGTAGGGATAGTCCACGCCTGATGGACCCTGGCCTTTCAGCAGCACACGCCCGGCGATGTTTTTGGCGTAGATCGCGAGGCTTCCGGTTGACGGAAGCGTTGGCGGATCATTGCGGGTCCGCAGCACCAGGCTCCCCGAGAGGGAGGCACCCTGGTTCACCACCAGCGACCCCGAGGACTCCAGGCGGTTCTGCGCATGGATGACTCTGCCGGACATCGTTCCTGCCACGTCGAGCAGCAGGCCCGCCTCCAGCACGCCCGCGGGGTTGCCACTCTGGATCAACAGCCCGCCGGTCATTACATCTCCGGATTGCTGCACGTAGCGCAGATCGGCCTGCGCGGTGGATAGGCCTCCGCCTCCGCCCTGATCCGTTCCGCAGGCGAACTGTCCTGTGTCCGCTCGCCAGAGAAGCTTGTCGGTCGTGCCATTGTTACAGCTGACCAATCCGGCTCCGGAGAACGAGCGAGTGACGTAGAGAGCGTTGCCGGACATCGTGCCCGCGACTTCCAGACGTGTTTCCGGAGTGAGCGTGCCGATGCCGACCATGTTAGCGACGGTGTCCGCGAAGAACGTCGTGCCGTCGATCTTCACATTGCCGAGCACGGTCAGCGAGCCGGAGGATTGCAGCTGGTTCTGCGCGTGCAGCGTGCGACCAGATGCCACGCCGGCAATCTCCAACAGCAGACCGGCTTCCAGCGCTTGCGTTCCGGGCCCGCCGGAAACAATTAATAAGCCGCCGGTCATTGTGTCGCCGCCGATGCCGACGTATTGCTTGTTAAAGTAGATCTGCAGCGAGCCGGTAGACGTGAAGGCTCCGTCGCCGCCGCCAACGCCCGTATCATCCGTTCCGCAAGTGAGGATACCTGCGACTGTTTCCAGAGCCGTGCACGTGGTGAAGCTGCTGTGCCCGAACACGATAAGCGATCCGTCGACTATCAACGAGCCCGACGAGCGCAGCGCATCCTGGGCATGGAGCACCCGTCCGGACGCGGTCCCGATGATTTCGAGTGCCAGACCCGTTCCCACCGTTGCCGTCCCGGAATTGCCGATATTGATGATCATCGCTCCGGTGACGGTCAGGTTTCCCGTGATATAGAGCGCACGCGTCACCTTGAAGCGGCTGTTGGTCTTGTCGTAGAGCACGCGCTGGGTCGCGTCCGCGCCGAAACGCAGTTCGACGTCCGTCGTGGAGTCGCCGTCATCCACCTGCTCGAAGGACTCGGTATTGACGATGACCGTCGGATTGAACGTGCTCGCTCCCTGCGCAAAAAACGGAGCCGACGCAGCCGCCAGCGCGGCGACGGCGATCGATGCGCGCGAGACATACGAGGCTGCTCTCGTCGGATTGTGTCTGGGGGAGGTCACGGGAA
Source organism: uncultured Candidatus Peribacteria bacterium (assembly GCA_964517345.1). Classification (GTDB taxonomy): domain Bacteria; phylum Patescibacteriota; class Gracilibacteria; order Peribacterales; family Peribacteraceae; genus DAISLF01. The sequence goes on from CAZFBZ010000027.1 coordinate 8,844, forward strand.
GCGCGCTATTAATAGCAGAATTTGATCCCCGGAACGGTAAAGGCGTTTGCCTTTTTACCCGGATCGGTTCGTGGCAATCGATTGTTTAGGGCTGTTCACGCCCGAAGCGCTCGCGCAGGCTTTTGTTGTCTGGCAGCTGATTGGCCGGCACGGAGCGCTGGCGCCATTTCTCGCGCAGTGCTTCCAGATAGTTTTTTTCATCGAGCAGACGCTCGACGAACGCCTGTGCCGAATCCCGGAAGCGCGTGTAGCGGAGCACATCCGAGAGCGCGTAGATGACCGTCACGAACGCATCCTCTCCGCCGCGCACTTCCGCACGGATCTCGTCCAGCGTCGCGTGCATGATGCTGTCGACGTCCAAGCCCGCGAGGAACTTGAGATCCTCCGCCGTCGCGGACGGGAAATACTGGTTGGCTCCGAGGCGTCGCAGCGAACACGGCAGCTGATAATCGGCGATGACATCGGCTATCTGCGAGGCGAGGCCGCCCTCGCTGTGGTGATCTTCAGCCACAATGAGGTGTCCCGTCTCCAGCGCGGCTTGCAGGATCGCCGAGGCGTCGAGCGGACGGACACAACCGACGTTGAGCACGCGCACGCGGACTTTTTCCTCGGTGAGCAGGCGCTCCGCTGCGGCGACGGCGTCGTGCACCGCGATGCCGGTGGCGATGATCGTGGCCCGGTCTTCGGTCGTGCCTGTCCCGCGAATGAGATCGATACGACCGTCAAATGTGTAGTCCTTGCCATAGATCGGCTCGCCATCGGGATTCATGAGCTGGGGATGGCCAGAACGAGCCGAAAAGACGTACACGCTCCTGTGGCCTTCGGCAATGATCTCCATCGCGCGTTCGGCCGCTGCAGCCGCCTGGTTGCTGTCGGCGGGCATCCACACTTCCGTGTGGTCGAGAGGGATATTCAGGTAATTGCGTTCCTGGTGGGTCTCACCATCCTCGCCGACACTCAGTCCAGCGTGCGTGCAGTCATGGACGACGCCGCACCGCGTGTGGCCGCAGTTCACGTCGATCAGGCGCGCGTTGGCCCGGGCCTCGTTGGTACCGAACGCCGCGAACGTGTAGGTGATAGGCAGCAGTCCCGTCTGGCGCATGCCGGCGGCCATCATGTACATATTTGCCTCCGCGACGCCGACGTTGATCACGCGGTCGGGCATGTCCTTCTGCACCTTGTCGAACCCGCCGGATGCCGCAAGGTCCGCGTGCAGTACGACGATGCGCTTATCGGCTTTCATCAGATTGCGCAGATGCGTCTCGCCGAAATCTTTGCGGGCGGCACCTTTCTCCTTCATTACGGTACGCGTGTAGCCGGAAAGCTTGCCTGCGTCCCACGCGAGCGCGATGTCCGTTTCCGTGCGCGGCTTGGACTCATAACGCTTCTTCTCTTTTGCGCGGAACGGCTCGTAGTCCTTTGTCAGCGCGTCGAGCGCGGGCAGATCTGCGAGTGCCTTCTCGGCGACGTCCTTCTTCAGCGGCGATCCGTGGAAGTTTTCCTTACCGGTGTTCGAGCCCTCTTCCATGACCTTCACGCCGTGGCCCATGGTCGTGTAGTAGCAGATGAAGATCGGGAAGCCTTTTCCGGCCAACGCGTCGGCCTTGTCCTGCGCGGCCTTCACCTGCGCAGGGTCGTTGCCGTTCTGCACCTCGATGACCTGCCAGCCGGAGGACTGCGCGATGGCGGCGAAATCGGCGGCGACGGTGTTTGAGGGCACGTCGCTGAGTTGAATGTCGTTGAAGTCGCCATGGACGATCAGGTTGTCGAGCCGCAGATGCGCGGCAAGCCGGAAGGCCTCCAGCACCTGCCCCTCCTGGGCGTCGCCGTCGGCGAGGAGCACATCCACCATGCCGCTCTTCTTCTGATACTTGAGCCCGAACGCGGCGCCGACCCCGCTGCTGACGCCCTTGCCGAGCGGCCCGGTGCCGAAGGGGATGTCGCCAATGCCGGCCTCCACGTGTCCGGGCAGGCCCGACGGCGTGCGGAACGTGTCGATGATCGTCTGTGGCGACTGGAGCCGTTCATCCTTCCCTCCGCGCCCGAACATCCACTGGAGTCCGTAGGACAGCAGTGACAAGTGTCCCGGGCTGATACGCAGCGGCTGATCGACCGAGGGGTCGCGGCGCGCGCTGAGCATGTAGGCGAGCGTGAACGCCGAGAGCGGCCCGCCCGGGTGCCCGGATGCGTGCTTGAGTGGAGCCTGGATTACCAAGTGGCAGAGGATTTTGTGCGCGAGGTCGTAGGCTTTCAGTTCGTCAGGGCTCAGTTTTGCCGCATCCGCCGGTCCGATCCAGACGGGCACGGCCATCCGTGTGGATTTTGCGATGCGCTGGAGCGACATCGGAACGATCGACGGATCCTGTCCGGGAAACGCGTGGGAGTCGAAACGGGAAGGCATAGAGGAGGGGGGCGGAAAGCCGCTCCTACGGTACATCGACCGGCTCATCCCGCGAAAGCGCTTACTTTTCCAGGACTAGGATGACCTTCCGGCCCTCGCGGATGTTTTCCTTCTGCTGATTCCAGTTGTGAATCGCGTCGTAGAGTACGTTCTCGTTGTACATGTAGTCTTTGCCGCGCTTGGTGCCGACGTCATTGGTGATGAAGCGGTTGCCGTCGTATCCCGTCACCACAAGCATGTGGTACCACGGGCCGCCGCCGCTGTAGTACGGGTTGCCGAGGTCGCGGCCGGCGAGCGGCACGATGATCGGATAGCCGTGCGCGAGCAGACGCTTCATGTCCTCGATCGTGAAGTCATAAAAGAGCTGACCGGTGTGATGATAGTAGTCCTCCGCGATCTGCTTGAGCTCTTCTGCGGTCACATCGGCGCTGTAATTGAACTCTTTGTTCTCCCACTCGATGATATTGAGGATTTCGCGGTCCGCAATTTCGGGCGTGAGCGGCGTGCCTTCCAGAAAGTGATGCACCATGATGACGGACGTTTCCTCGCACGCTTCCTGGTACGGCATCTCCCAGTTGCCGAACGGCGCCTGAACGCTGAACGGCACTTCAATGCGGATGCGCGGAGGCAGCTCGCCCTTCTCTTCCATTGCGGCCGTAATGCCGTCTTTAGATGCAGTCGTCGGAGCAGGGGCGGAAGTGTCAGGCGCGGGTGCCGGGACAGAAGAAGGTTCCGATGAAACGTCAGGCCTTTCCACGACTTCCACGAAATCGTTGACGGCCATGGAGCCGGTCGAGTTGGTCAGGTCTTCCACTTTTTTCTCCATGTCGCGTACCAGAGGGAAGTCGTAGGAGGTTTTGGATGAGAGCGCGTAGGCACCGATGATTCCTCCGACGAGGAGAAGGGCGGCGAGTGCGATGAGTGGCCGGTGATAGCGGGTGTAACGCATAAGCATGAGTCTATGACGTGCGGATGAGTTGCATCTTACACACACGCGGTAGCTGCGGTCAGCATCCGCCTTGATTTCTTGCGTGGAAACACGGAAACGCTCAGGATAGGCATGTTTCCTCCTCAGTCCCCGCTATGCGTAAATTTCTCTCGGTGCTCGCTCTCGTTCTTCTTCCGCTCGGTGCAGCTGCCGCCTCGCTCCAGGTTATGGTGCAGGGCACGCTTGTCGTTTTCTCCGATGTTCCGGATGACGCGTGGTTCGCTACGTATGTCCGTGCTGCGGCTGAGGCCGGTATTGTCGGGGGCTACACCGATGCGCAGGGCAGGCTGACGGGCAAGTACGGCCCCGGCGATAATGTGACGATCGTGCAGGCACTCAAGATGTCCGTCGTGGCTGCCGGGTATGACGCGGAATCGTTCCGTTCACACTGCATCAAAGTCACCTGGATGGACGCCTGCAATCACTGGGCTGCGGCGTATGTTGGAACCTCCAAGGCTCTGGACTTTGCGATCCCGGATATCGGCGTCGACATCAATCGCGCAGCGACGCGCGCGGAAGTGGCGGCGATTGTTGCAGACGCGTTCCGGGTGGATCAGTCCTCCCCGCAAGATCATCCGTTTGCGGACATGAAGATCAACGACCAGCATGCCTGGGCGGTCGCAGCGCTCTCGCGCGATGGCATCGTCACCGGAGACGCCAACGCTCAGGGCATGCCGACCGGCTTCTTCCGTCCGTGGGACAGCGTGAACCGCGCCGAAGCCGTGAAGATCGTGATGGCTGCCCGTGCGGAATACGGAACGCCCGGAGAGGGCAGAGTAAGCGACAATCCGCCGACGACTCCGTTTGGGCCGCGAATCATCGACGTGACGGTCGAAAACTTCAAGTACACCCCGAGCCAGATCCGCGTCACCCAGGGCGAGGAAGTGGTGTTGCATCTGCACGGTTTCGACGGCAAGCATGGCTTCGCCATACCGGATCTGGGCATCAACGTCGCGGTGGAGGCAGGTAAAACAGTCGAGGTGACGATCCCGACCGATGCCAAAGGCACGTTCTCCTTCTTCTGTTCTATTCCGTGCGGTTCCGGTCATCAGACAATGAACGGCACGATCGTTATCGACTGATTTCCTCTCCCCATCCCCTCACCATGAAGTTCTTCCTCGATACCGCCAACGTCGACCATGTCGCCCTCGCTGCCTCCTGGGGCGTCCTCGATGGCGTCACGACCAATCCGAGTCTTGTCGCCAAAGAGGGAAAGGATTTTGAGAAGACCATCAAGGCGATGTGCGCACTCGTCCCGTGCGTCAGCGCGCAGGTGACGGCCACGGACTTCGAGGGAATGAAGAAACAGGGCAAGGAGTACGCCGGCTGGCACAAGAATGTCTACGTCAAAGTGCCGATGACGACGGAGGGTCTCAAGGCGCTGCACTATTTCCGTAAGGAGGGTATCCGCACGAACACGACGCTCATCTTCTCCTCCGCGCAGGCACTTCTTGCGGCCAAGGCTGGAGCCAACATCATCAGCCCGTTCATCGGACGGCTGGATGACGCCGGGGAGGATGGTATGGCGCTGATCGGCGAGATCATGGAGATCTGGGGCAACTACGATCTCGATTGCGAGGTGCTGGTCGCGTCCACGCGCCATCCGCGTCACATCGTCGATGCCGCCCGCCTCGGTGCGCACATTTGTACGATTCCGTATGAGGTTTTCGCCAAGCTGCCCAAGCATCCGCTCACGGACAGTGGCATCCAGAAATTCCAGGAGGACTGGATGAAGGTGTCGAAGAAGGCCTGACAGGAAACCATGGCGGACGAGCTTGTGCCTGCGCTACGCTGGCAGCCATGCAGCTCGGAGTCGTCGGACTCGGCACCATGGGCGCCAACCTCGCCAGAAACGCGGCGAGCCGGGGTGCGCGCGTGGCGGTGTACAACCGCACGGCCGAACGCACGGACGAATTCATGGCGGCACACGCCCGCGAGGGCGATTTTGTCGCCTGCCGCAGCTACAAGCATCTGCGCGATGCCCTCCAGATGCCGCGCGCGATTCTTATCATGGTCAAAGCCGGCGCTGCCGTGGACGGCGTCATCAACGAGCTTCTGCCGCTGCTGTCACCGGGCGACATTCTGATCGACGGGGGCAACAGTCGCTTCCAGGACACCGAGCGCCGCGAGAAGGAGCTGAAATCCCGCGGCATCAACTTCTTCGGTATGGGCGTGAGCGGCGGAGAGGAAGGAGCGCTGAAGGGCCCGAGTATGATGCCGGGTGGCGACGAGCGTGCGTACCGCACCATGGAGCCGCTTCTGCGCTCGATGAGTGCAGATGACGGTGCGGGCGGCAAATGTGTAACGCACGTCGGACCGGGAGGTGCGGGGCATTTCGTGAAGATGGTGCATAACGGCATCGAGTACGGTGCCATGCAGCTCATCGCCGAGACGTATGCCGTGATGCAGCATGCGGGAAAGATGTCCAACGAGGATCTCGGGCGGGTGTATGCGGACTGGAGCGTGGATTCCGCGATCGGCGGCTTCCTGCTGGAAATCACCGCCAAGATCTTCCACACCAAAGACGGCGATACGGGCAACGACGTGCTCGATCTCATTGTTGACCGCGCAGGCCAGAAGGGCACGGGCAAGTGGACGACCGAGGCAGCCATGGATCTCGGCGTGCCGATTCCCACGATCAATGCCTCCGTCGACGCCCGGATTCTCTCCGGCGCGACCGGCCTGCGTGCCAGCGTCGCCGCCGAAGGGGCGGCCGCTCCGCTCTCCGCCGACATGGACCCGGCTGACCTCGCGACAGCCTGCAGGGGCGCCCTGGAATTATCTCTCATCTGTTCATACGTGCAGGGCTTCGATCTCATCGCCACAGCCTCACGCGAATACAACTGGAACGTGAATGTCTCCGAGGTCGCTCGTATCTGGCGTGGCGGCTGCATCATCCGCTCGGCGCTGTTGCCGGCCTTCCAGCAGGCATTCGATCCGGCAACCGAATTCGCGGCCAAGCACGGCATCTTTGGACGCTTCGCCGGCGAGGCGCAGGAACAGTGGCGCAGCGTTGTTGCCGTCGCGGTGAGCGCGGGTATCGCCGTTCCTGCCATGGCATCAGCGCTCGCGTATTACGACGCGCTGCGCACGCCGCGTCTTCCCCAGAGTCTGATCCAGGCGCAGCGCGATTTCTTCGGCGCACATACCTACGAGCGTACCGACAAGCCGGGAACCTTCCATACCCACTGGCAATGATCTTCTCGCCGCTTCCCGGAACGCCGCTCATCACTCAGGGCTTCGGACAGAATCCCGCCGATTACGCCGCGTACAACATGCAGGGGCACAACGGCATCGACTTCGGCATTCCCGTCGGCACGGTTGTCTATGCCCCGCATGACGGCGTTGCCACCGTCAAAGACGACGGCACGAACGGGTACGGTCTCTATGTGGTGATTGAGGATGCCAAGCGACGCAGCCTGCTGGCGCATCTGTCCGAAACGTCCGTCACCACCGGCCAGACGATCTACCAGGGCGACCCGATCGGCAAATCCGGCATGACGGGGTCGGCGACGGGGCCGCATCTGCACTGGACGTACAAGATCATGAAGAACGGCCAGGTGCAGAATAAGACCAACGGTTTCGACGGGGCAGTCGACGTCACGGAATTCACGCGCCTCTGGCAGGATCAGGACCTGCATCACGACGCGCAGTACGCGGACAGCGCGCAGGACTATCTCACACTCGCTCTGGGTCCGGACCAGTATCTCAAAAACCCGTCCCGTCACGCGTGACGGTGAGCAGGGCCGCTCCAAGCGTGCCGGGATGCGGCAGCATCGCGCAGGCCAGTTTCGGCAGAGGGGCGCCCGGGAGCATCCAGTGCTTCAATTCCTTTTCAATGCCGTCGAGGTGATGCGCGAGCGCTCGTCCGGCGCTTCCGCCGAACACGACGATCTCCGGATCAATCAGATGCACAATCGTCGTCACCAGCCAGGCGCACTCTTTGAAGAGCGATGGTTGCAGATAGGAGCAGGCCTGACCCTCCAGGTAATCCTCGGGACGTTTGGCTGCCTCGCAACGCCTGCCCATTGCTGTTCCCGAAAGGTACTGCTCGGCATCGCCGCGCGGATTGTTCGTGGGGTAGGGGACTTCGCCGGGGCGCAGCAGGACGTGGCCGATTTCCCCGGCAAAACCGTGCGCTCCATGGAAGATCCTGCCGTCGATGATGATACCGCCTCCCACGCCCGTCCCCATGGTGATGCCGACGACGACGCGATGGCCCTTGCCGGCGCCCTGACGCGCCTCGGAGAGTGCGAAGCAACGGGCATCGTTATCGACCTCCACGGGCAGGCCGGTCCTTTTTGCCAAGAGGTCACGCACTGCAATTTTCTCGCCGCCCGGAATATTCGGCAGGGTTTCGATGACTCCTTCCGGTTGGCGGACGAGTCCGGGCACACCGAGGCCGATGGCGCGCGTCCGGGGAGTCCGCATCTTCTCCACCTGCGCAAGCATGCGTTCCAGTACCACCGGGAAGCCCTTCTGTGCCTCGGTAGGCATTTTCTCATGCTGCTGCAGTTCCCACGTGGTCGCGTCGTAGCGGGCGATTGCGCTCTTGGTGCCGCCGAGGTCGATCCCGATGATGTCGTCTCCTGGGGTCATGAATTATTCCGAACTCTAGCAGAGCGGAACCGCCGATGCATGAGGCTATAGCCCGGCATTCAGCGTCTTTGTCCACTATCTTTTTGTAACACCCCTGTGTTGTGCTATCTGCCCATGAGTTTGCTATGATGCCGGCAAGTGGACATGACGCTTTCATCACTCCTCCTCCTGAGTCGCTATGTCGCACCCGTCGCCCGAAATCGAAGCGGAGTTTGAAAAAGCTTACAACGACTATGCAGATGCCATATTCCGGCACTGTTACTTCCGCATTTTCGACCGCGAGCGCGGCAAGGAGCTGATGCAGGAGACGTTCATCCGCGCCTGGACCTTCATCACCGATGGCAAAACGATCGATAACATGCGCGCGTTCCTCTATCGCGTCGCCAACAACCTCATTGTCGACGAGGTGCGCAAGAAGAAGGAGATCTCGCTGGACATGCTGCAGAGCGGTGGCTGGGATCCGGGCTACGACCAGATGCCGGACATGCACAAGCGCATCGAGCAGGGGAAGATCCTTGCGATGCTCACGAAGATGGACAAGGGGTATCGCGATGTCATCGTCATGCGGTATATCGACGGACTTCCGCCAGCCGACATCGCCGAGGTCCTGGGCGAATCCGCCAATACAGTTTCGGTCCGTCTGCACCGGGGCATGAAGCAACTGCGCGCGTTTTTGAGCGAAGCTGACGCCGGGGGTTCCTCAGGCAAAAAAAACTGAATTCGGGGTAAGTTCCAGAGGAGAGCCGCGTCACCATCGGCGCATGCGCGAGAGACTCCCGCACAGGCTTGGAATCAAGAAGAGCAGTCGACTGCCCTCCGCAGTCTTCATTCTGATGTACGTCATCACGGTCTTGCCGCAGGAACGCGAGCCGGAATCTAAGGATATGCTTGAACAGAAGCCAAAAAACGATATCTTTTGTCCTGACTCTCTATGATTTTCTCAAAATATTTTTGTTTCTTGGCAAGTTCAATCCGGTCCTTTCGACGAAATGCAGGTAAGAAAAAGGGGTTGCTGCCGTCTTCTGTGTTTATGAACAACACTCCAGAGCAGTTTTTCAGCTCGGCGCAAGAGGTCTCCCTGACGCCTGCTGAGAAAACCGATATGTACAGGGAAATCCTGTCCTGCTCGGATATGCCGGTGGATGATCCGTTGCTCGAGCGTTTTTTTGTCCCGGCACGCGGCATGTGTCTGACGCCTGCCGAAAAATCTGAAGTATGGCACGCGCTCGCGGAGGCGCCGATGGACGAAGCGACGGCTTCGGACATCTCCAGCGTCATCAGTCCGTTGCAGAGTGTGTCACTTGGTTCACAGGAGATGCGCGAAGTGTGGCAGACGATCCGCGCCCGCGCCGCGCTTGGCACGACCGGAACTCGCCGGGGAGGCTTCTTCCATTTGCTCATGGGACTCCGCATGGTTCCAGCTCTTGCGGCCGTGCTTGTATTGCTCACTGGCGCCGGTGTTTCCTATGCAGCAGGCAGCGCTCTTCCGGGCGATCCCTTGTACTTCGTAAAAAAAATGAATGAGGAGATCCGCCGCGGATTGCATCTATCGACCGAATCGCGGGCGGAGGCCGAAGCCGAACTGCTTGGCACGCGTCTCAGGGAAGCTGAGGCGCTGGAGGCCAGAAGGGGCCTCACACAGGATGTCTCAATCACCATCGACCAGGAGTTTCGCCGCGAGCGCAGAAGCGCGCTCAATAACATCGAAAGCCTTGAGACCGCAGGGAATGTCGAGGCTGCCGCACGCATCCGCGCAAAACTCAACGCCTATCAGGACGGATACGATCGTCTGTTCCGCGGCCGTCGCCAGGAGGAATCCTCGTCATCCGTTCGCAGCTACCCGACTATCAAGGATCCTGCCGCCGCCTCTGCCCAGGGCTCCGTCGATGCCGGTGTCTTTCAGCATTCTTCGTCCGTCTCTTCCGAGACGCGCGGTGCGCTGGCGGCACCCCTGACAACCGTGAGCGCATCCAGCGCGTCTGCGATGTCCTCCGAGGCAGCCACTCAGCCTCGCGCAGTCGAGGCGCCGGAAGTACGGGGCAGGGTCAAAGGCGTGATTGA
>CAZFBZ010000028.1:0-11093 GCA_964517345.1 uncultured Candidatus Peribacteria bacterium
GACTACGCCTCGGCGCGCGCGGTGCTCATCTCCCGCGGCGCACACGAAATCGCCCCCAACGAAACAGTGGTCAAAGTCTCCGTCAAAATCTCCGAGGGCTACCGCGCTCTCGTCCGCGCGTACAAGGCCGGCCTGGCGGGCGACCTCAAGACCGTCGTGAAACTTTCCTCGGACGCCTGGTACCTGGGCGAACAGGCCAAGAAACTGTCGACGAGCGCCACGGATCTCGCCACGCAGCTCCAGACTTACGCCTCGAACTTCGCCAAGGAGGCCCGGGCGCATATGAACTGAGCCAGCGGTTGAGACCGCCCGGTTTTTTCCCCTGAGGATGAGCGAAAATCCTTCTTTTCAGTGTTCATGACGCCCGCTGCGGGCATCAGGGGGGAGATGGATTTACAGTGCCAATTATGGTACAATATTCCATTATGCCGGACGTCGCAGGAGAACTCGGCCAGACCGCAAAGAACTTGATCGCACCGATCAAGAACCCCCGCGGCAACGGATTCGTCGACCAGGCGGCCAACGCCGTGAGCGATACGGCCGTGTCCGTCGTCACCGAACCGGTCCGTCTCGGCTACAAACTGCTTCTGGAACCCACCGGGAAGCTCGCGATCAATACAGTAAAAGAGGGAGTCCGTCTCGCCCTGAACACGACACTGCTCGCGCTGCGCAGCATCCCGTTCATCCCCGTGCCGGGACGCTCTTCTCCGGCGAGTTTGTATGATGTACGGTTGAACACGAATGGCACAGCCGGACAACCGCTCATCTCCTTCGCCCCTCCCTCCAGCGTTCCGCGCCCGGATAGTGCGGGGAGCGGGCCGCGGTAAGCAGATCGGCGTCCCGACGCTCAATCTGGATCTCGCCGGCGTCCCGGACGGTTTTGCCGAGGGAGTCTATGCATGCGCCGCGTGGCTGGACAATGATCCGGTGCCGCTTCGCGGAGCACTGCATTACGGTCCGCGTCCGGTTTTCAACGACTCCGTCACCTGCGAAGTCTATCTGCTGGATGGCGCGCCGCCGTCTGAAGCGGCATTGGTCCGCGTGGAAGTGATCGAACGCCTGCGCGGCGTGGAGGATTTTCCGACCCCTGAGGCACTGGTGGAACAAATTCGCAATGATGTACGACGCACGGAGAAGATTTTGGACCGGGAATCCGTCCGTCTCGGCTTCAAAAAGGGCGCGGTTTGATCCAGACTGTGGCCATGGCACCCGCGGCGCTCCGGCGACTCAAGAAGCTTCTGCCTGACCGGCATCCGCTCCGTTTGTTGTGGCATCGGCTCAAGGCATTCATTGCAGCACTGCGCTGCGGCTTCCCCGCGCGCAGGCTCACAGTCATCGGCATCACAGGCACGGACGGCAAGACGACGACGGTCGGCATGGTCGCGCACATCCTGCAGGAGTGCGGTGTTCCGGCAGGCGCGCTTTCCACGGCATTCTTCCGCGTGAAGGGAGACGTCACCTGGAACGCAACGCAGAAGACATCGCCGTCACCGGCGGTCATTCAATCATTCCTCAAAAAACTGACAGTGTCCGGCTGCACGCACGCGGTGCTGGAGTGCTCGTCGCATGGACTCACGCAGGGCAGAGTCGCATGGACCTGGCCCGCGATCGCCGCTATCACCAACACATCGCCGGAGCACCTGGATTACCATGGCACGATGGAACGCTACCGCGCCGACAAAGGCCGGCTCTTCCGCATGCTGCGCACAAACGGCACCAAAGTCCTCAACGCTGATGACGCGACGTACTCGCTCTATCATCCGCTGCAGGGCAGGACCGTATCGTATTCCGCAAAAGCCGATATGAAGGACTCAGGCGATCTGCGCCTCTGGATCACCGATATGACTGCTGACACGTCCGGCGTGTCTGCAACGCTGCATCGCAGCGGCGATACGCAGACACGGCGCCTGGAGTTGCCGGTCGCGGGAGCGTTCAACCTGGAGAACGCCCTTTGTGCGCTTGGATGCGCGCTTGGAGCTGGCATCGATCTCGATCGCGCGGTGACATCGCTCAAGAGCTTCCATGGCGTACCCGGACGCATCGAGCGGATTGATGCCGGTCAGCCGTTCTCGGTCTTCGTGGATTTCACGGTCACACCGGCATCCTACAAACGCACGCTGGCGACGCTGCGCGACTCGCTGTCCGCGGGCAAACGCCTGCTTGTGCTCACCGGCAGCTGCGGTGACCGCATGCGCGAGAAACGGCCGGAAGTGGGGAAGATTTGCGGCGAGATCGCCGACGTAGTCGTCGTGAGTAACGAGGATCCGTACACCGAAAATCCCGACAAGATTATCGACGAGGTCTACGCCGGACTCGCCGGAACGCGTGCCGAAGCGCATCGCATTCCGGACCGCATGGAGGCGATCAAGTTTCTCTTCCTGCAGGCCAAACCGGGCGACGCCGTGATCCTGTGCGGCAAGGGCAGCGACACGACCATGTGGGTGAAGACGGGCCAGGTCCCCTGGAACGAACGTCAGATCGCACGCGATCTGCTTGTGGCGATGTCTGCAATGTCGGCTTCCTCGCCGCGCGCATGACGGCCGCCGGGCGCATCGTCGCCGGCATCGACGAGGCGGGGCGCGGGGCGCTGGCAGGACCGGTCGTGGCGGGCGCGTGCGTTATCCGGACCGAGCTCTTCACGGTGCGCGGAGGCGGCTGGTCACCCCTCAGGCGCAACAAGACCGCATGCGTCATCGCCGACAGCAAGCAGCTCACTCCCGAACAGCGAGAACGCGCTTTCGCGTGGATCACGGCGCACTGCGCCTGGGGCGTGGGCATGGCGGATGCTGCCGAAATCGAACGGATCGGGATTCTGCGTGCCAACGAGCAGGCCATGCGTCGCGCGGTGGAGCATCTGCGTACCGTGCTGGAACCCGCGCTGCTGCGCATCGACGGTTCGGACAATTTCCGGTTCGCAATTCCCCACGAGTCCATCGTCCGGGGCGATCAGACCGAGCCCGAGATCGCCGCGGCGTCAATCGTCGCCAAATGCACGAGGGACAGCCTGATGGTCGCTGCGCATGCGGAGCATCCCGTCTACGGGTTCGATCGCCACAAGGGCTACGGTTCCGAAGAGCACATCGCGGCGATTCGCACGCACGGTCCATGCGTTCTGCATCGCCCGTACTTCCTCACACGTATCCTGAACCCGGAGCCGCAACTCACGCTCACTTTCTGATCCATGCGCCAACAGCATCCCCATACGCGGCAGTCACCCCATTGGATAGCGCTGATCGGGCTCACATGCCTGATCGGCGCCGTCAGCGTCTGGTCGCTGGTTGAATACGTGCGCACGGGCGAGGAGAACTGGCTGCACCAGGGGTTGTCACTGTTCTACCGCCCGGTGCTCGCCGTTTGCGGCGCTCTGCTGCCGCTCGACCTCATCGGCTCCGGACCGTTTGGCGATGCCGTGCTGTTCCTTCTCATCTCGGCTTTCTGCATCGCGTGGGTGCTCTCGCTTCTCATCCTCGCGGCATCATGGACCGGACTCATCCGGCGCAAGGGTTGGATGCAGCTGAGCCTCGTTTACGTCGCCGCTGTCGCGTTCCTGTCCGCATTCCTATTGCTCGTCTGAGAGTCCGCCGGCAACGCGGACCGTCGCAGAACACACCAGAGAATCACGCCAGCGATGAAGAGCGGGATGGACAGAGTCTGTCCGCGCGTCAGGGCAACGGGGCCGAGTTCCGTCAGCGGATACTGCTGTTCGCGGAGGAATTCAACGAGCGTGCGCCCGATGCCGTAGAGCATCAGAAAAAGCGCGAAGCTGCGGCCAGGCCGGATGGGCCGCGCGTGTCGCATATAGAGATAGCATGCCAGCGCGATCGTGAGGTCTTTGAGCACTGCATAGATCTGCGTGGGATGACGCAGGCCGTCCACGCCGGGAACGCTGATGGCCCAGGGCAGCGCCGTCACCGTGCCATAGAGTTCCTGATTGATGAAATTCCCGACGCGTCCGAACGCGAGGCCCAGCGCCGCGGGCACGACGACGACGTCGGCGAGGACCATCGGATGCATGTGCAGTTTTTTGCAGGAATACCAGAGCGCAAGCACAACGCCGAGGAACCCGCCATGAAATGACATGCCGCCCTGCCAGACCGCAAAGATTTCCAGCGGATGCGCCACGAAATACTGCGGCTCATAGAAGAACACGTACCCCAGGCGCCCGCCGACGATCACGCCGAGAACGCAGTACGAGACAATTGTCAGCCACTGGTCGCGGGTCAGATCGAGCCGCCGGTATGTCTGCAGCCGCGGCAGGAGCACAATCGCCACGACAAACGAGAGCAGATACAGCAAGCCATACCAATGGATACCGAAACCGAAGATCTGCAGCGCAATTGCGCGGGACGGAAAAAGCTCAAACATGAGCGCATGCTAATACAACCGGCTCAGCAGCGCGACCGGTACAGGCCTTCTTCCACCGGCTCCAGACACGGATCCGCAAGGAGTTTTGTCGCGGTCTCGCCGTAAAACTCCAGAAACAACCGGGACGTGACGACGTATGCAGGCTTCGGGAGAGCAGTGAGAAGGGTTTTACGCTCAGCAGACGATCCGACGAGGAACCGCGTCCAGCCCGCCTCATCCCATGGCGACAGGAACACTCCGGGGGCGCCCACGGCCTGATCCGGCAACCAGCCGAGCACCCACGGGGCGATCTGCGGGTCGAGCGCGAGGACGAGCGCGCCGGGTTCCAGACGCGCCGCGTAGCCCTCGAATCTCTTCAGTGTCTCCGTTCCCACCTCAGGTTGTACGGGAGGCGGAAAGTATCCGGCACACAACACGGGGAAAACCGGACAGACGGTCACAAATGGCGTGGCCGTCGAGACAAGCAGAACACCCTGGAGCAGCAACGGCACGCCGAGCACGGGAAGAACATGCCTGGGCAGACGCTTCATAACCCAGACGAACCCTTCGGCGGCATACGGAATCAGGAAGAAATCCAGCTGCAGGAGAAAACGCCGATAGAAGAGCAGACGCAGCACGCAGAAGAGTCCTGCCCATGCCGCAGCAAGGAACCATGGTGATGACCAGTCGGCTTTTGCGCGCACGGCAAGGCCGGCAACGGCAAACGTCAGCGAAACGCAGGAAAAGATGAGGTAAAACGAGGCGGGCGGGAACGAGCCGCCGGCGGAATCCTGGGCGAAGAGCGCGGACAGATTGGCGCCGACGGCCAGTTGCCACACCGGCAGGTACCAGAGCGCGCCTAGCGCGCCGATCGCAAGCACCGCCAGCGCCGGAAAAAGTATCTGGCGCATATTCAGACGTCCTTTGCGCACTGCGAGGATCACGACATACGATCCGAATGCGAGACCGAGCAGCAGGCCTGTCTGATGGTGTGTGGCCACGGCGAGCACGCCCCAGAGCGCAGTCCACCAGGACTTCCGTTCCAGTGCGTCGAAGGCAAGCACGCAGAACAGCAGTGCGAGCAGGGTTTTCCAATACATGGCGACGAATCCGTGGAACTGGGCGATGGAAAGCACCGAGAAGAGCAGCACGCCGACGCCCACCAGTGCACTGCGGCGTTTGCCCCACGTGCACGCGAGCACGCAGGCGAGGACAACGGGCATCAGATTCCAGATCCAGCCGATCAGCCAATCGACCGGCAGGCCGAGGCGGAGGAGAATCGTCGAAAAGAAATATAACCCGAGCGGCTGCGACGCGGCCCACGCTTCCATCGGGGCAATCCAGAACGGCGGGAAGCCCGCCGCATGGCGGATGAACAGATACCGGTAAATGCCTGGGTCGTACCCAAGGGGCACGCCGTACACGAGCGTCCAGCAGTATTTGATGACGAGCGCCACGACCAGCAGAGCCGTGCACACCCGGAGCATTGTCATCTGCCTGTGCGAAGCCGCGGACGCGGAACTCATTGCGTGCTTCACCTTACGCTTTTCCGTGCCCGGCGTCATGCGGAGAGCACCGCCCCGACCGCATCCAGCCAGGCCTGTTGCGCTCCTGATGCTTTCCGAAGAATTGCGCGCCGCCCGTTGTCTCCGAGGAGCGCACGGAGCGCATCGTCCTGCAGCAGGGTACTGATGGCTTCGCCCCACAGGTCCGCGTGACCCGCCCGAACACGCCAGCCGGTTTCGTTGTGTGCGACAAGCGAGCGTAGTCCGTCGCAATCCGAGGCGATCACGGGAGTCCCGGCCATTTGCGCTTCGGCTGCGGCGAGACCGTATCCTTCCAGATACGACGGACAGAGGGCGAGTGACGCCCGACGGACGAGCGCGACAAGATCGCCCAGTGGCAAACGCGGGATATGCGTCACCCCGACCGGCAGCCGTCCGTGCGACCCCTCGCCGACAAGAACAAGATGCGCGCCCGGATGACGCTGCACGACGGAGAGCCATGCCTTCAGCAGCATCGCCACCCCCTTGCGGCGATCGAGCCGTCCGACGCATACGCACAACAGCGGCACGCGCAGCGGGTCGGGTTGCGCCGTCCACTCATCGGGGCGCAGGATCTGGGGAAGAAGCACGACCGACTCCGGCGCGAATCCGTAGTCGCGGATGAGAACGTTCCGTGCGTCATCGGAGTAGCAGAAAATGCGGTCCGCGAATCCCAGGGTGCGCCGCTCCGGACCGATAAACATCTTCTTCCACGCCTCCCCAGGCACCGAGCGTGATTGCTGGAGATACGTGTGATAGACAACAGCCACGAGGCGCCGGACAGGCGGACGGCTGCCCAGGAAAATGCCCCCGGGACCGACAGGAACGAGCAGACTATCCAGTGGCTCTTTCTTCAGACGCTCACGCAGGGGGCGTCCGAGCAGCAGAGAAAACAACACATGACCGCCATTGCGCCTGATCGAAGGCAGGAGCGGCAGCTGTCCCACGCCGGGGCGCGGAGAGAACACGCGCAGGCGGTATCCTGCCCGATGCAGGACGGCGACATCTTCCTGCAGCGCCCTCCCAAGCCCGCCGCGCGGCTCGTTGAAATCCCATGTGAGCAAGCCGATGCACTTCGTGTTACAGGAGTGCATCGCGGTAGAGCGGAAGGAGACAATGCCATGAATAACGTTCACGCGCCGCCGATGCGATGCGCTGACGATCCTGCCGAGTCCGGAGCAACTGGAGAATCGTCGCTGCACATGCCTGAGCATTGCGCGCCTCAAAGAGCTGCCCCGTGATTCCCTCGATGACCGCATCCGGCGCGCCGCCCAGACGAGCAGCTGCGACCGGCACGCCCCGTGCAGCGGCCTCGATGAGAACAATGCCGAATCCCTCCATGTCTCCCGGCCGGGGGAGGAGGGGGAGTACGAATGCGGATGCATCCGCGTAGGCCTTTTCCAGTGCCAAATCGTCCAGGTTTGTATCAAATATTATGGCTTCTGTCAGTCCCCTTTCTTGTACTACTTTTTTGATCAATGAGGCTTCCGGCCCTGAGCCCGCAATGCGATACCGCAGCCCGGGAATCTCGCGCCTCAACAGAGGAAAGACTTCAGCGACGAACCATGCGACACCTTTGCGCGGCACCAACCGTCCGACCGTCAGGAGCGTCGGCAAGTCGGGAACCGGAGTGACAGGCGGGATCTCCTCGGGCCAGAGCCCGCAGGGGATAATCCGTATACGTTCATCCGGTACTCCCCTCTTTCGCACTTCATCCGCTGTCGCGCTGCTGATACAAATGACGACGCGAAGGCGCGGCAATGATGCGCGAATCAGAAACTGGTACCAGACAGCCGGATAGGTGACATCAAGCCCGCAGGCCGTCGCGCTCACGCGGCAACCGCAGGCGGAGAGGAGCGCTCCAAGCGGAGCCAGTGCCGCATCCCCCAGATGCACGCGATCCCGGCACATCACGGCAAAAACGCAGTCCGCAAGTAACCGGAATGGAAAGCTGATGTCCCACCGCACAAGCGGCGCACAAACCCGCGCCCCGCGCCCGCCGATCATGCGCAGACAACGCGCAAGGTCGCGGTTGAGCCGCTGCATACCGCCACGACCGGGCGGCTTGCGGGAGAGGAAGAGGAGGCGCACGCCTCCGAGCATGCCAAGTTGCCTGAATCACGCAAGGACGCGCACAGGTTGCGAAATTCCTGTAGTGTAGGCGCATGCGCATTCTGGGCATCGAAACCTCATGCGACGAGACATCCGTGGCGGTCGTTGAGGACGGCATGACCGTGGCATCCAACGTGATCGCCAGCTCCCAGGCGGCATTCAAGAAGCTGGCGGGCGTCATTCCCGAGGAGGCCGCACGGCGCCAGGTAGAATGCATGATCCCCGTTCTCCGCCAAGCCATGGACGAGGCGGGGCCGGCCCCCGTCGACGCGATTGCCGTCACACGAGGACCGGGACTGCTGGGATCGCTGCTTGTGGGCACAGTGACAGCTCGCGCGGCTTCTCAACTCTGGAATTTACCGCTCATCGGTGTGCACCACACCCTTGGTCACTTAAGTTCGGTGTGGCTGAATCAGGCATCGGATCCGCCTGCATTTCCCTGCCTGTGTCTCTCGGCATCCGGGGGACACACGGATCTGTGGTATCGCACCTCGCATACGCAGGGACGCCTGATCGGCCGCACGCGGGACGATGCCGCGGGCGAGGCGTTCGACAAGGGCGCATCGCTGCTCGGACTCCCCTATCCCGGCGGTCCGGCCATTGGCAAAGCATCGGAGACAGGCAGTGCCACAGCACATGCTTTCCCTCTGCCGCTGCGGGGAGACGCCTCGTGTGACTTCAGTTTCTCCGGGCTCAAGACCTCCCTGAAGTACCTGCTTCGCGATTTAGGGTTTGATCCGCTCGCGCCCGGCAATGCGCTCCCGGACCTGGCCGCGTCGTTTCAGGAGGCCATCTGTCATCATCTCCTGGACCGCCTGCTGCGCGCGATCGAACTGCACCCGGATGCGCGCGAGGTGCATATCGTCGGAGGCGTTTCGGCAAACACACGGCTGCGGGTGCTGGCCCGTGAATGCTGTGCGAAACATGGCCTCACGCTCCGCGTACCGGCGGCTGGAGCCTACTGCACCGACAATGCCGCGATGATCGCATCCGCGGGATTCTTCCTGTGGAAGGAACTGGGTGAGAAGGCATTCGCGCCGTTCGACACCGTGGCATCACTGCCGCTGGAGGAAAGCATGCCCGCTGCCTGACGCTCAGGCGAGGGCCGGAAGGATCGCCCCGAGGACGATCGCCAGAACGCCGATGACCGCGATGGTGCGGACGAGAGTGTTGCGCTTCATGAGGAAGAGGAATCGCCAGAAGGTGTATCGGTGACGGTGATGGAGACGTCCTTCGCCGACTGGTTTCCATACGCGTCTTTCACGGTCAGCGTGACGGTGTACGTGCCGGGCGTCGAGAAGACATGGACGTACTTAGGAGACGGGCTCTGCGCGATGCTGGTATCTGGCTGCGGATCGTAACGGACATCCCACAGATAGCTCGTCGGCGTGCCGGCTGTGCAGGACGAATCGAATTCCACGCCCCTGCCCACCTGCACGCGGAGACGACTGGTGACAATGCAGGAGCTCAGTGAGGGCTTGCGGACAACGATCGTGCGCGTGGCGACGAATTCCTTGCCGGAGGCGAGAACAACCTTGAGCGTGACAGTGAAGTCCCCAGGCGTCTTGTAGAGATGTTCAACTCTCGCTGCGCCAAGCTCGACGGCGCTTGCGCCCTGGCCCTCGTCGCCGAACAGCCACTTGAAGCCCGCGATCGTCTCGTTCTCCGGAATATAGCTCTGTGAGGCGTCGAACACGACTCTGAGCGGCGCCACGCCGCCATCCGGTTGCACGAGGATCGTCGGTTCCGCGGACGGCGGCTCCACCGTGACGGGGATCGACATGCGCATCACTTTGCCGTCGGCATCCTGACCCACGAGCGTCAGCGTGTAGGTACCCTCGCGGCGAAACACGCCTTCGACTGTTTCACCGGTGGTCTTCACATTCGCAGGATCGGACGTCTCCCAAAAGAAGCGCACAAGCGGCACGCCGGTCTTGGGTGTCAGACTGATCGTCAGCGGCACTTCCCCCTTGATTTTATTGCTGACCACCTCGGGCTCGCCTTCGAACCGCAGATCCGAGAGAGCCAGCGTCTCGGAGACGCGGACAATGGTGGTGATCTCCGCCAGCGCGCCGCTGAGGTTGCGGATACGGGTGATGACCGGATAAATGCCCGGCGACTGGAAGGTGTGACCGATGCGCTTGAGATCGGCACCCCGCTCTTCTTTGCCATCGCCGAACTGCCAGTGAATGTCCTGCAGTTGCTCCTCGGTGTCGATGCGGAACAATGCTCCGAACGGCGACCCGCCGATCAGATTTTTCGGCTCCGTCGTGAGTGTCACGGGGAACGGCAGCGGAGGAGGCTCGCTGACCTGCAGCGTGCGCTTGAGCGTGTACTGCGTCTTGTTGATAAGCGTCAGAATAACAGACATCTCGTACTCGCCCGTGGCGTAGTACGTGTGCGCCGTCTCCGGAGCCGTCGTGGTCTCAACATCACTGCCGTCGCCGTAATCCCAGACCACGTTTTCCAGTTGTTTGACGTCGGTGAGCAGATCGGCGACGCTGAAGCGCACGGGCTTCTCGACAATGGGCGATTCGGGAGTCGCCGAGAAGACCGCCTGCGGAATGACCACGCGCCGCGTGAGACGTCGGAAACCGCCGCCCTCCAGGTTGATGCGCAGGATCACCGGGTACACACCCTGGCGACTGAAGAGCACGGTCGTCGTGGGAACGACGGTCTCTTCGTTGGGTTTGCCGTCGCCGTCCGTGTCCCACTGATATTTGAGCGGACGGATGCCGAGCTTGCGCAGCACATCGGCGGCGCGCTGGGCGCTCAGGGTGACCGAGACGGGCGCAACCATCAGATCGGCGCGGGTGGGATTAACAATGTCGATATTCAGACCGGGTTCGCGCGTGATCATGAACGCGACGGCGACGCTGGCAAGGAGCCCCGGCATCAGCAGGAGAACGAGCTTGATCAGGCTCCGTTGACGCAACGCCACCGATGCTTTCGAGCGCGAAATACGCATAAGTCCCAGCCAGCCGACCAACAGCAATCCGCATCCGCCGCACAGCGCCATGAGCAAGCCGGCGGACACCAGGCTCTTATACTCGGCTTGCGGACCGGGAAGCATGGCGATGGCCGCGCCGCAGA